>JANNDZ010000652.1:0-6365 GCA_031378395.1 Pseudanabaena sp. OTE_75_metabat_487_sub | reverse complement strand
ACTTAGCAGCAGATTCTCGTGGGCAATTGCCACCAATTATGTCGCTAGTAGTATTTTTCTAACTTGCCTTGCCTTAACTAACAGCCTCAGTAATCCACCAAAAGCGATCGCTCAGTCTGCAAGCTCTACCCTTACCTGTTCACAAATAACTAATCGCCGTTACGTCGTCATACTAGATCGCCCAGCTAACCGTTTACCTCAGTTGCCCGAATTTCTCGCGATTGCTGCTGTACCCTGTGGTTATCTCAATACTTCCATGACTTTTTTTGGTGGGTTTGATAATGTCCAGTCTTCTACATTTCGAGCAAATCAATTACGAGCATTAGGACTAGATGCAGTTGTACATTCCTTCTCAGCAAAAGTAAATGATATCCCTGCTAATTTACAAGCTGCCGTAGTTTTAGTGGAACTGAATCAAGAACCTAATATGGCAATTCAACAGGTGCAAACGCTATCTGGGAAAAGTGCAGTTCTTGCCACATTTAATAATCGTTCAGTATTATTAGCAGCGCCACTATCAAGTCAACAGAGCGCCAGTGCGATCGCGACAAAGCTTCGAGGTCAAGGACTTGCTGCCCAAGTAATTGGAGCAGCTCTAATTGCTTCTCCATCAACAATAAGCTCTACAAGTTCTGTCCCCCCCAATTCAGTCCCAACTTCCACCACAAAACCTACCTCTACGGCTACGATTTATCGAGTCCTAGTTCCCAATGCAAACGCTAACACCCTAAAACAGATACGTGAACTTGCCCCTGATGCTTTTGTGACTATTTTTAAAGGCAAATCCTATATTCAAGTGCGGACTTACAGCAACCGCAGTAATGCCCACCGTGAGCGCGATCGCTTAAATGCTCGATTTGCTGGCACAATTTTGCTTCAAGATTAAAGCTCAAGATTAAACCTATGGCATCTGGTTCTAAGTCTTTAATTAATGCTGATTTACCAGCTTACACAGTACGTGTAAGCGATCGCGCAAAATCTGTGCGCCTTTCACTTTCTGTTGAAGCTGGTTTAGAAGTCGTTATCCCTGTTGATTACGATCGCCAAAAAGTTCCTGAGCTTGTCCAAACAAAGCGCGATTGGATTATTCGTAATCAGCTTAAACTCGATCAGCGTGAGGCTTTTTTTCAGTCACAGGCTCCCCATGAGTTACCCGACAGCATCAATCTGCGATCGCTAGGCGAAGAATGGCAGATTGAGTATCGCCAGACTCCTACTAAATCAAGAGCGATCACGATCCAAGAAAATAAGTCTGAGCTAAAGTTAGTTGTAAATGGCAATATTACTGATGTCGAAGCTTGCAAATTTTTTCTGAAGCAATGGCTGATGCAAAAGGCGGAAAAGCATTTGTTTAGTTGGTTACGCAAAGTCAGTGTCCGCGCCAAGTTGCCCTATCGCACCACGGCAGTACGTAGTCAAAAGACTTTATGGGGTAGCTGCTCTGGCAACCGCAACATCAGCCTCAACTACAAATTACTATTCCTCGAAACTAATGTGGTTGAATATGTTTTGATTCATGAGCTTTGCCATACAGTACACATGAACCACTCAGATAAATTTTGGAAATTAGTCAGTAAGTTTGAACCAAATTACAAAACATTAGATAAATCTCTTAACCAAGCATGGCAAGTTATCCCAGCATGGCTTGACTTTTAAGTGAGGTTAGGGAGCTAGGCTCCCCAACCTCATTCAAATATCTTCAAAATATTTTTTTAAATTGCTGAAATTTTAAGTCTCATCCTTTAGGGGGATTTTCTATCTATTTACTATTTATTAGCTTGCGACAGTAATACTTGCTTGAAAGTATCTCCACATAAGTAAATAGGGGATTTAGTACATGCTTTAAATTGTTATTTAAACAAGGTTGATGTGAGCGAACTCACAATACATCAGTGAATTGAGTCTATGGTTGTCTCTAAGTTAAGCTCTATACTGTCATGTTGAAATTGACAAGTGTGAGGTATGCATTTATGACTGAAACAAAACCAAATTTACTACCAATTATTGGTGGTGCGGCTGTAGTGGTTGCAGGGGGTATAGGTGCTTATTTTTTCTTAAATAAGCCCAATATTCTGCCTACAGGTAGTAGTACTGCGGGAACACTTGCGATTGTGCCTAAACGGTCATTGATGGCAATTTCTATGTCAACCGACAGTGCAGCCCTGTCAAAAATAGAGCAGTTCCTGTCACCAGAAACTAGAAAGCTTTACGACAAGGCGATCGCTGATGCAAAGAAAGGGTTTGCTTCGAGTGATTTTGACTACGAAAAAGATGTGAAGCCTTGGATCGGCAAAAGTGTAACTATCGCCATTTTGCCTTCTGGAAAAACTGCCAGCCTATTACCTAGCAAATCACAAGAGGTCATTCAAAATCGCTATGTTCCTATGAGCGATACAGGCTCGATTCAGTTTGTTCAGGACAAAGTCACTCCGAAAGCCAAGACAGAACCAAATGGACTGATCGTAATTGAGGTTAAAGACAAAGCTGGAGCTGAGAAGTTTTTGACTGACAAGGTGAAAGCCAAAGCAGGTGGCAAAGAAACCAAATCTGATTATAAAGGCGTATCAATCACTCAATATGGTGAAGGTGCTAAAGCGGGCAAAACTGCCATGGTTGGGGATTACCTCATCCTCAGTGCTAACGAACAAGACGTTAAAATGGCGATCGATACATTTAAAGGAGAGGCTTCGTTAGCAAGTCCCGCAAGTGCTGACGATCTCAAGATTCAAAATCCTGTCGTCCAATTTTATATCCCTAACTTTGGTGGATCGATTGTTGAGCTTGCCGCATTAAACCCTGAAGCAGAGGCAATTCCCCCACAAACTCTGGCTCAGTTGAAACAGATTAAATCTGTCAATATGGGGTTTGGCATTGATGATGCAGGCATTCGCTTTAAAGCGACTGGTAAGTTTGATCCTGCTGCTATTGCTGCTCTCAAGAACTCGCCGAATAAGGTTATCAGTCAAATTCCTGCCCAAGCATTTATGTTAACCACTGGGTTTAATATCAAGAATTCATGGGAGCAATTTGTCAAGTCAGCCGATAATACACCTGAAGTCAAGAAGGGAATCGACGAAATCAGAACCCAATTGAAGACTTCTCCCTTGGCGATCGACCTTGATAAGGATATCTTTGGCTGGATGGATGGCGAATATGCTTTCACTGCTGTATCTGGAAAACCAGAAGGAATTTTGGCACAATCCCAAGGGCTTGCACCACTATTAATGCTGCAAACCACAAACCGTGCCGCTGCTGAATCCTTGTTTAAGAAATTGGATGATTTTGCGTCTAAGAATGGCGCAACGGTAGCTAAAAAAGATGTCGGCGGAGTATCAGTTACAGAATGGTCGGCGGCTGGAGCTGGCGCGATCGTTTCTCATGGCTGGAGCCAAAAAGACATCTTCTTTATTACTGCATCTCCCATCGTGTCTCTCTTCGTGCCGAAGCCTGCGACTGCGATCGATGCTGACCCTACCTTCAAGTCAGTAGTTAGCACTCTACCTACTAGCAATGTTGGTTACTTCTACATTGATGCCGATCGCGCTTGGAGTATTTTCCAAACTTTCATACCCCCTGCCGAGAAAGCAAAAACTCCTCCTGAAGCGAAAGCTTTGATTGAATCCATCCGAGGCTTAGCTGGAACTGCGGTTTATCCTAACGCAGACACTGCTGAAGTCGAAGTAATCTTGGCGCTAAAAAAAGGCGGTAAGTAAATAAAGCGTTTGTGCTTTCTTCACAATAAAAAACGTAGGGGCAATTCATGAATTGCCCCTACGTTTTTTTGATGCACTCAAGTGAAAACCGCACATGGTGAGTCTTTTTTTATTGCTGTTCTATATATTTTTTGCCCCAAAAATGCATCGCATCCAATACAGGTTGTAAGGTTTTACCCAATGGCGTTAGAGAATACTCAACTTTTGGTGGGACTTGCGTATAGATCTCTCGATGTATTAGCCCATCGCGTTCCATTTCTCGCAATTGTTGAGTCAGCATTTTTTGAGTAATGCCACGCAAACTGCGATGCAACTCACCAAATCGTCTTGTGCCGTTAAACAGTTCATGCAAAATTAAAACTTTCCACCTTCCGCCGATCGCTTCGAGGGTAGCTTCGACAGGACAGCTAGTGCGATCGCTCTGATAGGCAGCGCTACAATCTATATCAGGTAGGGGATTAATGATAAAAGTATCAGAATATTTTTCCATAGTATCTTTTTAGTACGTACCTTACAAAAAAGTGCATACTTTACGAAAAGAGTGTAAAGCAATTATATTTAATTTTGTCAGTAACCAACGCATTTGGAAAAAATAATGAGCGAGCCTAAGATTGTTGACAAGAATCCTGTTGTCTTGGAATTAGAACCCAAAACTTATTACTGGTGCACCTGCGGTGAATCTACCAATCAACCCTATTGTAATGGCGCACATAAAGGAACAGGTTTTACACCTCTTGCCTTTGAAGTGACAGAAACCAAGAAGGTTGCCCTTTGTCTATGTAAACATACAGGTAATGCTCCATTTTGTGACGGCGCACATACTAAACTCTAATTCTCAATTTGCAGCGCCGTTGGCGCTGCAAATTATACAAACAATTACCCAAGGTCAAAAACTATGCTTACTATTCGTAAATCAGAAGAAAGAGGTCATGCCAATCACGGCTGGCTTGATAGTTATCACACGTTCTCCTTTGCTGGCTATTACGATCCTCAACATATGGCTTTTCGCTCTCTGCGAGTAATTAATCAAGATCAAATTGCTGGTGGCAAAGGATTTGGAACCCATCCCCATCGCGATATGGAAATAATTACTTATATGCTGGATGGCGCTTTAGAGCATAAGGACAGCATGGGAAATGGTTCAGTTATTAATGTTGGCGATGTCCAAAGAATGAGCGCAGGCACTGGCATTACCCATAGTGAGTTTAATCCTTCGGCTACAGACTCGGCACATTTATTACAAATATGGATTCTTCCAAATCAAGAGAGCGTAAAGCCAAGTTATGAACAAATCTCTTTCTCACGGGAGGAAAAGCTTAACCAGTTGAGGCTAATTGCTTCACCCGATGGACGCGATCGCTCAGTCACGATTCATCAAGATGCTTATATTTATGCTTCTATTCTCGAAGATGGCGTTGAGGTAACGCATACGACTAGTCAAAATCGCTATGCATGGATACAGGTAGCTAGAGGCTCTGTGTTAGTAGGCGATCGCTTGCTAAATGCTGGCGATGCTATTTCTAGCGATCAAATTGGCGATTTGCGATTGACTGGTAAAGATAACGCCGAAATTCTAGTTTTTGATTTGGCTTAATATTTCCTGTTTAGCCAAAAAGACGATTGGTTGCCCGCGCCACCAATCGTCTTTTTGGCTTTATGCATGGCTGATAAAGGCTAACAGCCTCATAATCACGCTGCCACGTAGATGATTGCTCTAATTCGCTTTTGATATAGCGCGAAGTGGCGATAATCCAACCTGATAGATATTGAGAATCTGGTGGATGTAGCTGCTCAATTATTTGTGATTCTACCCTTACCTGCCAAGGTTTTGGTGCATTACCCCAAAGACTAGATTCAACTTTGTCTTCTTTTTCTAATACTTGAAAGCGCAGTTGTAAAGGAATTTGACTATGATTGCGAACGATTAAATCCTTATATCCATTAGCTACCGCCGCATCTTGTCCTAACTCATAAAATCTTGATTCTCCATAGGCATCGATACTGTGGCAATGCCGTTCTAAGATCTCGCATCCTGCATAAAGCAAAGTATTAAAAATATTAGTAGCAATCAGACACAACCCCCCACCCACATCGGTTAGTACTTGCCCACGGACAAATACTGGAGCGTCCCGAAACCCATTAGCTTTAGTCGGTTCACCTATGCGATCGCTAAAGCTAAAAATCTTTTGTGGGGCAATGTTAAGGCAGTTCAGCTTTTGAGCAGCAAGTTGCAAGTTCCAAATCCGATTAGCCCGAATTTCTGGTGAGCCGCGATCGGGGATCGGAGTACTGAACTCAGCCCATTTGTGCAAGTAGCGATCGCTATGATCGGGATTTTGCTGATTAGTATAATGGAATGGATATCCTTTGACTAAAGCATTTGCATATTTAAGACTATTACGGATCGGCTTCTTGAAATCTTGCCAGATTTGGTTCATAACTCTTGAAATTTGAGCTTTTATTTCCTTAATTAATTTTCACATGAAACCTATCCAAAGCTAAAAATAGAGATGGAGCAAAACGCCGTCTCTATTTTTAGCTTTTAAATGTATAGACATTACCCAAAGATTGTGAGGCGGCGCTTCGCGCCGCCTCACAATCTCTGGGTTTTATAGCGCTATGCGCTGCTGTGTATTGGAAAATTGCCACGAG
>JANNDZ010000647.1:0-2583 GCA_031378395.1 Pseudanabaena sp. OTE_75_metabat_487_sub | reverse complement strand
TTATATGCACATGTTATTTAATTTTCATTTCTAATGGCTTCCCATAGACTACTTAATAAGTTGTAAAGTTAATTAAAAAACTAACATAGCAGACCAACTTATAACTTTTTTATAACTTTAGTTATTCTATTTTTTCTAGTTTCTTAATGATTATGGATTTACAAATGTGGTGCAAAATGCTAGATTTTAATTTGAGAGTATTTTAGGTTTGTTTGGCATACTCCTCATTCACATAGACTTTCATGCTATTCATTGTAATTTTTAATGGAAATAAGCGCTGAAATGGGTGTTGAACATACAGAATCTATTGCAAAATCTCTTTTTACTAGTCAAGGAAATTTCTGGAAGGAATTTCTAAAGGGAGCTAATGCGAGCACATTTTTGAGCGGAGATTCTGTAAAGTATAAAGATAAACTTTTAGCGCCTGAGTATCAGACTGCTGTTATTTGCCTTAATGAATTTATAACTTCTGCTTTTAATGATTTTATTCGCAAACACAATCTGGAAGTTTCTACAGTATTGCAAGGAATTTGGGCTTTAGTTCTCAATCGATACGGTGGAGATGAAGACGCACTTTTTGGCTTTCAGTTTGTCCCAGCCGCATTGACCGCAAATATTGATCGCGCCTGTAGTCTTCTCGTACCTGTGCGCATCAAGACTGATTACGACACATTACTTTTATCTTGGTTGTATCAGATTCAAGAGCAGTGGAAAGTCGTTCAAACATATTCTCAAGTCTCGTTAAGCCAGATTCAAGAATGGAGTGGTATTTCTTCGGGGATGTTGATGTTTGAGACATTAGTCATACCAAGTGATTTAGAGCAAGAAACTACAGTATTATTTGATCGCCCCATAACTATTGGAATAAAGATAGAATCGAAATTGACATTTCAAGCTAGATATGATCGCAACCGTTTTCAAGAAGCCACGATAGTTCGCCTTTTGGGACATTTACAAACTCTCCTAGAAGGACTAATCACCAATCCCGATCAGAACCTTGCAAATTTGCCAATCCTAACGACAGATGAACGCCATCAAATTTTGGTTGAGTGGAATAATACTTATGTGGACTATCCTTCGGATCGGACGGTTCACCAAATTTTTGAAGAACAGGTAGTGAAAACGCCCGACAATATTGCCATTATTCTGCCATCCTTAGGATCAGGATCCGAAACAAGGCTTACTTACAAAGAATTAAACGATCGCGCTAACATGCTTGCCTACGAACTACAACAACTTGGAGTAGGCGCAGAGACATTTGTAGCGATGTGCATAGAAAGGTCGATCGAGACCATTGTTGCTATTTTAGGGATTCTCAAAGCAGGTGGAGTCTATGTTCCCCTCGATCCAGCATATCCACAAGAACGCCTTGCTTTTATGCTAGAGGATACTCAGGCTCCTGTATTGATTACTCAGGCACATCTGCGCGATCGCCTACCGCCTACTCAATCACATATAGTTTGTCTAGAAGCAAACTGGGGTGATGGAGGCATAGAAAATATTCCAGTGACAACAACAGTCAATGCTGATAGCTTGGCATATGTCAACTATACCTCTGGTTCTACAGGTCGCCCCAAAGGCGTTGCCATTCCCCACCGAGCTGTTGCAAGATTGGTGTTTGGCACGAACTTTACAGATTTAGATGGCAATCAAACCTTACTGCAACTAGCTCCTATTTCCTTTGATGCTGCTACTTTAGAGATTTGGGGAGCATTACTACATGGAGGATGCTGTGTTCTGTTCCCTAACGATGGCATTCCCGATCCCCAAGATTTGAGAACGGTTATTCAAAATCATGGTATTACGACAATGTGGCTGACCGCAGCGCTGTTTAATGCGATCATTGCTGAATCACCTGAAGCGCTCACTAATGTAAAAGAACTGCTCACAGGCGGTGAAGCTCTCTCGCCTAGCTTTATTCGGTTAGCGCAAAAGCATTTGCCTGAAACCCAGTTAATCAATGGGTATGGTCCAACTGAGAACACGACTTTTACCTGTTGCTATCGCATTCCCCGACCCTTGCTAGAAAGCGTGACCTCGATTCCCATTGGTAAACCGATCGCCAATACTCAGGTTTATATACTAGATGCTCACAGTCAGCCTGTTCCTATCGGAGTATTAGGAGAACTTCATGTTGGCGGCGCTGGGCTTGCCCGTGAATATATTAATCGACCTGATTTGACTATCGAAAAATTTATTCCTGATCCATTTAGTTCTGATTCTACCAAACGGCTTTATAAAACAGGAGATCGGGTGCGATGGTTGCCAGATGGCACGATTGAGTTTGTCGAGCGTCTGGACAATCAAGTCAAAATTCGCGGCTTCCGAATTGAATTAGGTGAAATAGAGGCAGCGTTGAGCCATTGTGAAACTGTTCGAGATGCCGTGGTGATCGTGCGTGAGGACATTCCAGGTAGTAAGCAGCTAGTTGCTTATATAACATCAAGCTCAGATCAATCGCCCAACGTCAATCTAATTAAGTCTTCTTTACAAGATCAATTAGCTGATTACATGATTCCTGCGGCGATCGTGGTTCTAGACAAAATTCCTTTAACGCCAAATGGCAAAGCTGATCGTCGGGCC
>JANNDZ010000641.1:0-4988 GCA_031378395.1 Pseudanabaena sp. OTE_75_metabat_487_sub | reverse complement strand
GTGGACGCGATCTCATTTAGTTCTCTCGCTCTCAACATTATTCTGGGAATATTCATTCTGATGTATATATTTCGGATCATCATGACATGGTATCCCCAGATCCCTCTCAAGCAATTTCCCTACAGCCTGATCACCTTTCCGACGGAGCCTTTGCTATTTGTACTGCGAAAACTAATTCCCCCAATTGGCGGCATTGATATTTCGCCTGTAATCGGCGTGGGTATTTGTAGCCTACTGCGCGAAATGCTGCTTGGTCAGCAAGGGATTTTGACGATGATGCAATAGAAAGGCGATGCAAAGCGCCACCTTTCTGTTTTTAAGTTGTAGCTATAGCAGAGAAAATTTGCTATAGTTGGAAATTGTGATTATTCCAAGAGCGTAAGTTTTGATAGAGCGCTATACGTTACCCGAAATGGGTCGATTATGGACAGATCGGCATAAATATCAAACTTGGTTGCAAGTTGAGATTGCCGTTTGTGAAGCACAGGCTGAATTGGGCTATATTCCTGCCGATGCTGTCGAAGAAATAAAGGCAAAGGCGAACTTCGATGCCGATCGCGTCAATGAAATTGAATTAACGGTCAAACACGACATGATCGCGTTTTTGACCAACGTAAATGAATATGTGGGTGATGCAGGTCGCTATATTCACCTTGGTTTGACTAGCTCTGATGTGCTAGATACAGCTCTTGCAGTGCAATTAGTTGATAGCTTAGAAATCATCCAAGCCCAGTTAGAAGAGGCAATCCAAGCCATTCGCTACCAAGCCCAACAACATCGCTACACGATTATGTCGGGGCGCACGCATGGGATTCACGCGGAGCCAATTACCTTTGGGTTTAAGTTGGCTGGCTGGTTAGCCGAAATGCTCCGCCATCGCGATCGCCTATTGTGCTTAAGCAAAAATATTGCCGTCGGTAAAATTTCAGGTGCAGTCGGAACCTATGCCAATGTCGATCCACGTATTGAGGCGATCGCCTGTCAAAAGCTAGGACTTCAGCCCGACTGCGCCTCGACGCAGGTAATTTCTCGTGATCGCCATGCTGAATATTCGCAAGTATTAGCGCTGATCGGTGCATCGATCGAGCGGTTTGCCGTGGAAATTCGTAACCTTCAGCGTACTGATGTGCTGGAAGTAGAAGAGCATTTTACCAAAGGGCAAAAAGGCTCCTCGGCAATGCCTCACAAGCGCAATCCGATTCGCTCAGAGCGTTTAACAGGTATGGCGCGGTTGCTCCGTGGCTACGCGACGACGGCTCTCGAAAATGTGGCGCTCTGGCATGAACGCGATATTTCCCACAGCGCGGCGGAACGGGTGCTGCTACCCGATAGCTGCATTCTCACCCATTTCATGCTCAGAGAAATCACCGATCTGGTCAAAAATCTCTTGGTGCATACTCACAACATGGAGCGTAATCTCTATTGTTATGGTGGTGTGGTCTTCAGTCAACAAGTGTTGCTCACCTTGGTTACTAAAGGGCTGAGCCGCGAGGATAGCTATGTGATCGTCCAGCAAGCCGCGCACTTAGCATGGAATAAACCTGAAGGTGATTTCCGTAAGCTGATTAGCGAAGATGAAACTGTGCGATCGACTTTATCTGATGAAGAACTAGCAGCTTGTTTCGATCCGAATAAACATCTCAAAAATCTTGACCAAATTTATCAACGTTTGGGTATTTAAAGAAAGGCGGCGCATTGCGCCGCCTTTCTTTTTAAGATAGTGTTAGCGATTCTGATATAATACATATCTAAAAAATAAATGTTTTGCTAAATGCTTTTAAGCTAAATCCATTAATAAAAGTCAAGAAACATCAATGCAACTCACACATCGTCCTCGTCGCCTCCGCCGCAATCCTTCTGTTCGTAGTCTGGTTAGAGAGAACCATCTATCAGTAGATGACTTTATCTATCCGATGTTTGTGATGGAAGGAGAGAATAATCGTGTTGAAATTCCCTCAATGCCTGAAGCCTATCGCTTTACCCTCGATCTATTAGTTAAAGAAATAGAAGAGATTTATGCTTTAGGAATTAAGGCGATCGCGCTTTTTCCTGCGGTTCCAGAAGAGAAAAAAGACCTTACTGGGAGTGAAAGTTTTAATCCAGACGGACTAGCACAACGTTCAGTTCGCGCCATTAAAGCCGCAGTTCCTGACGTGATTATTTTCACTGATGTTGCCCTCGACCCTTTCACCACGCATGGACATGATGGCATCATTGATGACAATGGCGTAATTCTTAATGACGAGACTGTCGAAGTTCTCGTCAAAATGTCTGTTTCCCAAGCTGCTGCTGGAACTGATTTTGTCTCTCCTTCCGATATGATGGATGGTCGTATTGGCGCAATTCGACAAGGGCTAGATGTAGCTGGATTTGAAAATGTCGGTATTCTCGCCTATTCTGCCAAATATGCATCTGCTTACTACGGCCCATTCCGCGATGCACTAGGCTCTGCACCTAAGTCTGGCGATAAAAAGACTTATCAAATGGACTCTGCTAATTCTCGTGAAGCAATTAAAGAGGTCTATCTCGATATTGCTGAAGGTGCAGATATTGTGATGGTGAAGCCTGCGCTCGCCTATCTGGATATTATCGCTAAGGTCAAAGAAGCAACTAATGTGCCTGTAGCAGCCTATAACGTCAGCGGCGAATATGCGATGGTCAAGGCGGCGGCGCAACTCGGCTGGATCGATGAAAAAAAGGTCATGTTTGAAACCCTGCTAAGCATGAAGCGTGCAGGTGCAGATATTATCTTGTCTTATCATGCCAAGTCAGTCGCGCAGTTGCTTTCTTCGGGTTATCGTTACTAATTGTCTTCCCCTCAACCATGAACGCAAAAGAACTTCTTGAAAGTTACGCTTTGGGCGATCGCGACTTTAGTAAGCGATCGCTCATTGGATTGATTTTGACTGGAGCGAATTTGTCTGGAGCAAATTTTATTGAATCAAATCTCGAAGAGATTACGCTGGATATTGCTAACTTAGAAGATGTAGAACTAAATCTATCAAATTTAATCAGAGCGAACTTGAGTGGTTCAATTTTGATTCAAGCAAATCTCAATGGCACAATCCTTGAACAGGCTTCATTGATTGGCGCAAATCTCTCTGAAGCTTTTTTGATTGAAGCCGATCTCAGTGATGCTGTCTTAGTAGAAACAAATTTTAGTCATGCATTTTTGACTAGTGCTAACCTGACGCGATCGCGCCTATGTCGAGCCAATCTATCGAATGCTTTTTTGACGGGCGCATGTCTGAACGGTGCAGATCTGCGTGGGGCAAACCTCACGGAAGCCGATTTAACAAGAGCAAATTTGACTGGTGCAAATCTGGCTGGTGCAGATCTTAGCCGCGCAAATTTAACTAATGCCAAGCTAAATTGGGCAAATCTTGCCAATGCCAAGTTAATTGGTGCAGATTTGACAGGAACTTATCTATCAACGCTGAAAAGTATTGAAGGTACAGATTTTACCGATGCGCGTAATGCTCCGAACTCAGTCGAGCTTGTTAGTATGGAAGAGTCAAATCCTGAAGAATAGAAATTATATGATCCGCTAAGTAGCTACGCAAAATTAAATACAAAGCTCCAAGATATGCACCGCCCGTTCATCTGGCGGTACAGATTTTAGTTCTGGATTTTAATTATGCTGAGTTACTTAATTACGCACAACCATAGAAAATCATTAACGTAATTTTAAAAGCTTATGCGCTTGTTTCGTTCACTCACCAAATTTACCAATCTCGCCCTAGTATTAACGATCGCAGGGGTTATGACTCTGCCGATGACCGAAAGTGCTCATGCCCAAGCCCAAAAGGATGCTACGGAATGGATTAGACAGGGGCGGCAACTGTGGCAAAACAATAACATTTCAGGCGCGATCGCCGCTTATCAACAAGCTGCGAATTTAGAACCAAAAAATTCTCGCATTTTAACTAGTCTTGGCTTTTTATTAACTCAACAGAATAATTATTCTGGGGCGATCGCAGCTCTAGACAAAGCGACTAAATTAGATGCAAATAATGCTAAAGCCTTTAATGCTTTAGGGTTTGTCTACGTCCGCATTAAAGATTATCCCAATGCCTTAGCTGCCTATCGCCGTGTTATCGCCTTAGAACGCCAAAATATTGATGCTTACAATAGTGTCGGCTTTTTGTTGACTGAACAAAAACAATATGCCGAAGCCGCCAAGATTTATCGCCAAGCGATCGCAGCCGCCCCACAAGAAGCTAAGAGCTATCTTAATTTGGGTTATGTCTTGAAGTTATCGGGTGATCGCAAGGGGGCGTTTACAGCCTATAACCAAGCCGATAAGATTGCCCCTTTTGATGCGGATGTACTGGTTGCGGTTGGTGGGTTGTTCGCTGAGCAAAATCAATATGAGGAGGCGATCGCTAAGTACAAACGCGCTTTAGAGGTAAACCCCCGACACCCTCAAGCTAATCTTGCCATTTCTAGAGTCTTCCAAAGTGAAGGTAATTATGCTGAAGCGATCACCTATTTGCGCCGAGCCGCAGGAGCACGAAATATTCCTGTTAATAATTTGATCGAGTTGCAACAGGCGATCGCGGAGATCTATATCCAGCAAGGTTCTCTATCGGGTGCGATCGTTGCCTATCGTCAAATTCTTGAGGCAGAGCCAGAGGATGCACCGACTTATTTGGCTTTAGGCAAGCTTCTGGCAACCCAGCAACGTGCGATCGAAGCTCGCAAGATGTTAGAAAGTGCTGAGCGTTTCTTTAATCGACAAGGTAATGTTGATGGTCTAGCCCAAGCCCGTAAAGCTCTAGCAGAACTTAGATAGCTTAAGTAACTCTAAGAATTTTCTAGATCCGCCTCAATCCCCCTTAAAAAGGGGGATTGAGGCGGATCTCTTCGAGCTTTTAACCGCAGAAAGTAATTCTTGAAATGGTCTCTAAAAGCCACAGATACTCCCTTCCCACCCAAAAATAGGCATTATTAAAGTGAATAATTAGGCGTGCGCGGCGAAGCCGCGC
>JANNDZ010000631.1:0-2720 GCA_031378395.1 Pseudanabaena sp. OTE_75_metabat_487_sub | reverse complement strand
GACCCTGAAATAAGTTCAGGGTGACGTTATCGAAATGGAAATGATTCCGTTCATTTCGTATCCATATGAATGGTGCCCGGAACAACTAAAACAAGCCGCTCTGCTAACCTTAGAAATTCAGAGACAAGCGATAGAAGCGGGATGGTCATTAAAAGACGCGTCGGCTTTTAATGTCCAATTTATTGGCGCGAAACCAATTTTTATTGATCACCTTTCTTTTGAGCCGTTCAAGCTAGAGCCTTGGGTTGGATATCGACAATTCTGTGAACACTTCTTTGCTCCGCTAGTTCTTGCTTCTCATGTAGACCCACTACTAGCATCACAACTTTGGAATTCGGTAAACGGAGTTGACCTTTGGGTCGCGTCGCGAGCGCTCGGAAACCGCGGCAAATTTAATTTAGCAATTAATATTCACATCCATCAAATGGCCAAACGTGTTGGCGGCGGTGGAGAGTATCGAGTAATTAGCCAATCTAAAAATTCTCAACTCGCAATCATAGAGCAGCTTTACCATTCAATTTCTAGTCTAAAGTTTAACTTAAAATCAGACGCCTGGGATGACTATTATAAGACGTGTAATTATTCTCAAAATGCCGAAACCTTTAAAGCCAAAACAGTAGCAGAACTACTTCAACAGTATTCTCCCAAAACAGTGCTTGATTTAGGATCTAATACCGGCAAGTACTCGAATATCGCCTCTCAATATGGCGCAAGTGTCGTAGCATTGGAATCTGAATTATCCGTGGTCAATGAACTCTATTTGCGCAACACTTCAAGTTCTGAAATACTCCCACTTTGCATAGACTTATGCTCACCGACTTCATCACGAGGATGGGCAAACAGTGAACGCAAAACTCTGCATGATCGAAGTAATTTTGATTGCGTTTTAGCGCTCGCATTGATTCACCATATAGTATTTCATGGTCAAGTACCACTCGGTATGGTCGTCGAATCTATTGCATCTTATGGCCAATACGCAGTGATAGAATGGATCGAACCAGACGATTCTTATGCATTAAGACTTCAAAGCCGAAACGCAAATCAGCTCCAAGAATATAATCTACACTTGTTCGAAAATTCAATTAACAAATATTTCGAAATCCAGTCGATTCACCCAATACCGGAATCGAAAAGAAGTCTTTATTTTGTTAAGACACGCGGTTTGCTCATCAACTCGGCGGCCTCAAGATAAGTCAAATTTTTATTTCGAGCTAACTGCTTAATTAAATGATATACATTCTCACCAAAAACCCGTCTTTGAACTACTTTCGCACCTAGATTCTCGGAAGATTGAATCATAAACGGAACACGCCCGCACGGCTTAATTCCGTTCAAGTCTTTTCTCAAATTATGATCTGATGTGACAATTAACGTGTACTTTTTGCCAGATGCCTTGAGTTCAGACTGGATTTCAAGAAGGCGCGAACCAGCGTAAAGGACGTTTTGATAATACGAGTTAATCTCTTGACCATTTTTATCTGTGCTTTGTTGGTAAAGGCTAAAAGGGGAATGGGGAGCAGGTAAGTGCAAAATGATAATCCCATCGTGCTCTCTTATCCAGGGGATCATTTTACTCTGATATTTTTGATTGATTTTGTTGTGGTACCTCGCATTTTCTTTAGCCAGTATAGGTGGAATAGCCTCTACCTTAGCGAGTCCGAGCGTATGCGAATATACTAGTGAAAAAAGCAACCAAAAAGAATAAACTTGTTCGTTATTATTCGTGGGGTACTGCTCACACGGAACGTCAAATATCTTCGAGTAAGGGTGATACCAGCCAAGAATAGAAATCGGAATTTCCTTTTTTAACTCGGCGAGAAAATTGGGCGAATTTTCCCAGTCGATATTCAGTTTATTTTTGCCAACCGCAACGGAGCAATCGACAAATCTGCCGGTAAACATAGCCGGAATCGACATGATTGTATCTCGCCCTGGTTGAGCACAATTTGAAAATGAAATCGCGCGTTCTTGCATTTTCTGGAATTCATTTTTTGGTAGATTCTGAGGCCATTTCTCAAGGGCATGAACAGGATCTAATTCATCAAATATTGCAACCACAATTTTTCTATTAAATTTAATATCGTTAGCAATAACCGGTCGGTCTATTAAAGGTCTTTCAAATAATAGCCTTGAACTTGCAAGCAAGCTTACAAAAGCAATAAATCCGAATATCTGAAGAGCAGACGAACAAATAGTCTTCATACTCAGTTTTCGAATTTTAAAGGCGTAAAACACGACAATCAGAACAGCTGTAAATAACACTAATGTTAGAACGTTTAAACCTAGTTTCAAACCAACACGTAAATTATCTAACGCAATAAGCACAACCGGAAATAGCAAAATGCTCATTACAATCCGTGTGCGATTGAATAGCGAAATCACCAGGAGAAAAATTAAGAAAAATACAAAATGCAGAGCGTAGGCAGCAATGACTAGATTGCGAAACCCATCAAAAAATGCATATCCCACGCCAGGATCGTTAAGCCGCAGCCAATTAGCAATCATGAGGGCATGGCTCAACCCCAACGCGAATAGAACGTCCGTCCTATTCGGCTTTTTCATTATTTTTTTGCTTTAATCGAGCAAAAAGTCCCTTGAAAAAGTTTCTGGTGACGTAAAGCGAGCCCAACACACCGCCAATCAATCCCTGCCAAATGAGACTCCCCATCCCAGGGTCAAGATAAGCCACGCCATAGTTTCCAGATTGAAAAATATCGTTG
>JANNDZ010000625.1:0-4228 GCA_031378395.1 Pseudanabaena sp. OTE_75_metabat_487_sub | reverse complement strand
CTGCGAAGCAGTACTTTTAACAAAAATATTAGTTTCTGGCTAATTGATTTAGTAGGGGTAATTCATGAATTACCCCTACTAAATCAATGCTTAACGCCAATGCCCTTACTTTCCCAAAGGTCTTGTAAATGCTGTTTAACTTCTTGCTCTTTACGAGCAACGGCTGAACCAAGCTCACCGATATTGGTTTCAATATCGGTAACTTTTTGTTGCAAAGGCGTTGCATCGCTTGCTTCTGCTTCGGTCTTTTGCTTGCCATACCAAGTTTTAGCGTTTTCCCATTGTTGCTTAATCTCGTTGTAGCGATCGCCATAACGAATGGCAAGTTTGATATCTAAAGTGGCAAGTTGAACTTTAAGCTTGAGATATTGCTCTTGCAGAATTCCCGACTCTTGATGTTCTTGAACGGTATCGACTGCTAGATTAATCGCTGCCGAATCGTCATCGATCAGATTAGTTGCTTCTGAGGCTTTAATATCAATCAGAATTTCACTACTTTCACGATCCAATTGTTCCTGCTGCCAATCCAATTGAGATTGAATCTCTAACAGTTTTGCTCGGCGTTGATTGAGTGCTTGTTGTCGATGATAAGTGCTTCCTTCGATGGCTCCTTCAATAGAAGCCGTGATTTTCTCAGTGGTGTTCTTTCCACTTCCTTTCAAGTCAGCAATTACTGTAGAAATAGCATCTTTGACAATCAAACTGATCTCATCGCTGCCTTCTCTTAGCTCGGCTACTGTCTGTCCTACCGCATCTTTGACAATTTCGCGAATGTGTTCAGCCCGAATTTTACCTTCTCCCTTTGCCTTGGTGAGATTGGTTGTAATCTTGTCTTTAACTGGATTAGGCATAGTTAATGTTTTCCATGTTATATGAGAGTTTTGCCGTAGGGAATATTCATGAATAGCCCCTACGGCTATTGCTTACCATAAACCTCGAACAGGTGTTGGGGGTTCCTTTGTAGGAGGTTCATTTGTCGTTGGAGTGGTGGGTACTTCACTGGGTTGACTAGTAGCGACATTTAAAATAGGTCCTACCAAAGCAAGTACCTCATCTTTGGTGGCATAACCATCAAATGCATCCAGACTAAAGGGGATTGGAGAACCAGGGCGATTCTCGTTATAGATCACTTCACTAGGACTAGCATTAGTAGCAATCCAAGGACGGACATCCGCTCCTAAGAGCATTTGGCGTAAAAATCTTATGCCAGCGGCATGACGAGCTTCAACGCTATGGATTTCCAATGCTGCTGCTAAAATCGGTTTACCTGCATCACCTGCGGCAAGCAAATTCTGAACCTGTCCTTTATAAGCCGCCACGCCTAGATCTTCCACATATTGACCCGCCAATAGAAAATCGGTAGGATTGGCAAAAGGGTCGCGCCCTAAGATCGCACTATAGTTAGGATTTGCAGGGATTTTAACTGCTTCAGGTTGACCACCAATGGAGCGTAATGCAGCCGAAAGATCGGTTACATGTTTAGCTTCATCTTCGCCATAGGATGCGATCGCATCCTTCGCCATTTGAGGTGCAGAGACTAAACCTCCATTTATAGCTGCATCGGCAGCACGGCGGTAAAAGTCTGCTTCGAGCTTTTCTAAGGTGAGTGCATATTCTGCTACTTCTCTAGGGCTTAGCACTGCACCCTGAGCATAAGCTGGAGCAGGTGGACTGAAGAACATGAATAAAAATAGTAAAGGAATAAGGACTAAGCTGAGCTTGATAGGGCGCATGGCTCCACAAGCTAGGTTCTTAAGGCTAATTCTAAAAGTGACGTAGTAAGATGTCATATCGTCTGCGACCTTCTGTATGAATATATTGCAACTGTATTTGGAAGTGAATAATTTGAGGGTTAACCCATGAGTAGCTCTTTAGTTAAGCAACTAGAGAACCGCCAATAGGGTTATTGAGTAAATTTAGCGAACCAACAATGGCAACAATCTGTTTAGGAGTATATAGTTCGTCATAAGCTCGTCCTTTAAATGGATTGAGTGTAGAATTTAGATTGGCATCATTAACAAGGCGATCGCTGTCAGGTTCTGTGGTTGGTTTACCGAGTAAAGCGCGCACACCAGCAGCGTGTCGGGCTTCTACAGAAACGATTGAACCCGCAGCGAGATGAAATACGGGGTTGGTTAGGCTTGGTCCTGCACCGTTATAAGCATGAACCCCAACATCTTCTAATGTAACGGCAGTATTTAAAATGCTATCGCGGCTAGCCAGAAGATTATTGAGGGTAGATTGGTTAAAACTTAAATCTTGAGTAGCAAATAGAACTTGGTCAGCTAAAACGCTGCGTAAAAATGTGACATGAGCAGCTTCTTGACCACCCAAATATCGCATATACTCCATTTCTTTGCTGTTGGTAATTTTGCCTGAGCTGACAACAGCTGCATAAAAAGCAGCTTCTAGTTCTTCCAATAATAAGGCAAAGTTGAGAATACCGATATCATTAGCATTAAATGTGAGAGTCTTGCCACGGCTGTTTGTTTGGGCATTAATTGCTCTAGGCATAACTGCGATCGTTAGAGCGCCAAGCCCATAAATCCCCCATTTGATTAGGGAACGCCGTGATGTAGAAGGTAGTTTCCTACTGTTCATATATTAAGATCTCCTAAATAATGACACATACAATTTACGTACTTATACATATCGTTACAGATAGATGTTTGACATAATGTATATCCAGATGTTTAAGAATGATCGAACTGCTTGATTTGTATGAGAATGTCGTAAATCTTTATCAACAATCCAAAAATTAGAATTAAAATTGATACTGTCGAAGTACTAGTGCTAAAGAGGCAAGGATAGGCGCTTTGCGCCCACTATCCTTACCTCTTTAGATTAGCAATACTGTCGAAGCAACTAGATAAGAGCAATTGTAGGTTTGTTTTGATAATTGGAATTAATACCGAAGAAGCAGGCAAAGATCTTAAAATGTCAGTCCGGACTAGCCTCAGAGCATCAACTATTGATGGTGGTTTATCAACAATTTTTAGTAATATTACTGGGGGGGTCTTACTGAGTAGCTTTTTGCTGGATTTAGGCGCAAGTCCATTTGAAATTGGGATGGTTGCTTCTTTGCCAATGCTGGCAAATCTCTTACAGCCGATGGGAGCATTACTATCTAATCGCTCTCATAGTCGTCATGATTATGGAATCTGGACGTTTTTACCATCTAGATTACTTTGGCTAGTTCTACTTATCTGTCTTATCTTTAAAGGGGCAAATGCCGAGGACTCTGAACAACTCGTGTATTTGACCTTAACTTTAGTTGTTACTTCTAGCATTTTTGCGGCGCTAGGTAGCGCTTCTTGGATGAGTTGGCTGGCGGCTTTAGTTCCATCAAAACTGCGTGGGCGATATTACAGTATTCGTAATGTTGTCAGTAATATCGTGAGTTTGCTTTGTTTACCGATCGCAAGTTTTGTTGTTTCCTATTGGCAAGGCGGTGCGATCGCAGGTTATGGAATTGTTTTAAGTATTAGCATCCTTGCGGGTCTAGCGAGTTTAGCCTGTCAGCAATTTATGATCGATATTAATCCTCAAAAACATCAAACTGCCTGTCAAGTAGAATACGAGCTTGAAAGTAATCAAACGAATTATCTAGCAGATCTATTCAATAGTTTGATTAATAATCTAATCTCCCCCTTTAAAGATCGCAACCTGATTATTTTTCTAATCTATTTCGCATTCTGGGGATTTGCAGTTAGTCTCAGTACACCATTTTTCAATCTTTATATGTTAGAAAATCTTGGTGTTGATATAACTTGGGTAACGCTGTTTAGCAGTCTAGGCAGTGGTGCAAATATGCTGATGTTATTGGTATGGGGAAGATTAAGCGATCGCGTTGGTAATCGACCTTTATTAATATTTGCTGGACTAGCGATCGCGATTACGCCGTTATTTTGGTTGTTCACAGGAATAGCTCAAATCCAATCACAGTTGTGGATCTACTTACTAATATTTCATCTCTTTTTGGGTGGAGCTTGGGCAGCGATTGATTTAGGAAGTAATAATATCCAGATTGCGATCGCCCCGATGCAACATCATGCAACGTTCTTTGCGATCGCCTCTGCGATCGCAGGTATAGGCAGCGCTCTAGGCACGACAGTAGGTGGGATCTTAGCGCAGAACGCTCATTACGAAGGAATCTTTGGTATATTTTTTCTCTCCGCAATTCTGCGTTTAGTAGCTATTATTCCTTTACTATTCGTTCGCGAGAAAC
>JANNDZ010000162.1:0-7157 GCA_031378395.1 Pseudanabaena sp. OTE_75_metabat_487_sub | reverse complement strand
GGCAATAGCACCGTTAAAATTCTATATTTTTAGAATGCACTAACCCTAACCCATTGTTGACTCATGGTTTGCTCATATAGGACTTCTAAGCGATCGATATTTTTTACCAGCGTATAGCGATCTAAAACTCTCTGCCTTGCCTTAATGCCAATAATCTTTGCCATTTCAGGATGATCGACAAATAGTGGTAAAAGCGTACAAAGTTGAGAAGTAACCTTATGAGAATCAAGAATAATCCCTGCTCCATTCTCAATTACTTCGCCATCAGCACCCACATCCGTTGCGATGCAGGCAACACCACAAGACATTGCTTCCAATAAAGATAGCGACAAACCCTCCACTAGTGAAGGTAAGATAAACACATCAGTGCCGCGCAAAATCTCAATACGTCTTTGCTCATCAGCAATATATCCCATCCAGACAATGCTGGGATCATGACCATAAAAAGTCTTTAAACCTGCCAATAGTGGACCAGTGCCAACGATCGCAAGCTTACAACCTTCAGGCATTCGGCATTTGCGCCAAGCCTTGAGCAAAGCTTCGACATTTTTCTCGGCAGCTAAACGACCTTGATAGAGAAAAAGCAGATCAGCATTTAGTTCAGCCTTAATATTGGAAGTTCCTGGAGAATAGCGATCGCTATCGACTCCATTGGGAATGACAGCAATTCTAGTATTGGGAACTCCTAATTTATTGAGAAGTTCTTTTTGAATATTAGAAAAGATAATAACTTGATTGTAGTCAGCTAACGATGGTGCGTAAATTTGATAAGTGAGTTGTTGGGTGCTAGAAGCAAGATTACGCCGTTTGAGATCAAAGGGTTGATGAAATGTAGCTACGAGAGGTAAATCGAGTTCGGCACAAATTTCTGGTAATCGAAAGTCGAGAGGAGATATGGCAAGGGATGCATGAATAATATCGGGCTTTAGCGATCGCAAAGAATCAACGAGAATCTTATTCGCCCTTAGAGAAGGAACTGTGTAAATGGTGGATTTGTAAAAAAATGGTAGAGCGACATCCTGTGTGTCTTGGGCATGTTCTTCTAGTTCTTCATGGTCTGCATCACTCTCTGGGGCAAAGTGCATAAAGCTAACGCGATGTCCGCGATCGAGTAACGCATTTGTAATCTCGCGACTATAGGTCACGTTGCCACAAGCAGGCGATTTTTTACCTAACCATGCAATATGCATGAATTACACCACATTATTACCAGTCGTATAATACCAAAAGTAGAGTCCGCAAGAAGTGTCAAGCCTATCTTTTCAGAAATAAACCGATTTTAGGTTTGAGGAGAGTGCGCTGTTGACACACTCTCCTCAAACCCGATTTATTGCCTCTAAAAAGAACGGCTAGCAATATTTGCAAGCCGTTCTTAGTTATTTTATGGGTTGCCCGGGATTTGAACCCGGAACAAATCGGTTAAAAGCCGAGTACTCTACCGTTGAGTTAGCAACCCTTTTTGTTGCAGAGTGTGAACTTTTGTTTGCAAAATGCAAACTTTTCGTTTACTCGCTTGGCTAGTCTATCATGCATTTAGCGAATTACACCAGTTAAACTAAATGGTCTTACCTCAGTAATTCTTATGGAAAGGGTTTGTCCAATTAGCTCAGCTAATGGGTTGCCCGTGTTGTTTTCGGTGAAGGCAATGCGATTGGTGCGGGTGCGTCCCATAATTTGTAAAGGATTTTTGTGGTTTACACCTTCGACCATGATGTCTTCAGTGCGCCCTGCATAACGGTTAGAACGCTCAGCAGCATTTTGATTTACAGCGTGGTTGAGACGCTGAAGGCGATCGCTTTTGATCTCTTCACTTAACTGATTTTCCCAAACCGCCGCAGGTGTACCTGGGCGAGGCGAATAAGCCGCCGTATTTACCAAGTCAAAGCCAATGTCATTCACTAACTGCACTGTGCGCTCAAATTGCTCTTCGGTTTCCCCAGGGAACGCGACGATCGCATCGGCAGTAATCGCCGCATCGGGCATAATCTCGCGAATGTCATCAATAATGCGACGGTAACGCTCATGGGTATAGCCCCGCGCCATCGCTTTGAGAATGTCGTTGTCACCCGACTGAAATGGAATATGAAAATGTTCACAAACTTTTGGCAGTTCATAACAAGCTTTAATTAGGCGCGAACTGAAGTAGCGAGGGTGACTAGTGGCATAACGAATGCGATCGATCCCTTCGATGTCATGGACGTAATAAAGTAGATCCGTAAATGTAATTTTGCCGCCGATACCCGCTCCAATGCCACCTGCGGGAAGGTCGCGCCCATAGGCATCAATGTTTTGACCGAGTAAGGTAATTTCTTTGTATCCTTGTGCCGCAAGATTCTCAATTTCTTTACGGATGGATTCAGGCGATCGCGATTGTTCTCGACCTCTTACCGCAGGCACAATGCAATAAGTACAAATTTCTTTGCAGCCATAAATAATATTCACCCATGCTGAAACTGCACTGTTACGTCGCGGCGTGGTGATGTCTTCTTCGATATAGGCTTCATCGGTGGCGACTACTTGATTGCCATTAAATACCTGTCCTAACAGATCGCCAAGTCGATTAACATGCTGTGGTCCCATGACAAGATCGAGTTCAGGAACTCGCCGCATAAGAGCTTCACCTTCTTGTTGAGCAACACAACCCGCCACGACAAGAGTTAATTTCGGATTTTCGCGTTTGCGCTTGGCTTGTCTGCCTAAGTACGAATAAACTTTTTGCTCGGCATTGTCACGAATGCTGCAAGTGTTATACAAAATCAAGTCGGCTTCTTCGGTCTCTTCGGTTGACTGGTAGCCCATGTTTTCTAATACGCCTGCCATGCGCTCAGAATCCGCCTTGTTCATTTGGCAGCCGAAGGTAATGATGTGATATTTCTGAGCAGTCATGAAAGTGTTTAACCAAGCCGAAATTATTGCTTATCTATTCTAATATCTTTCAGCATGGATTGAAAGGGTTGCTATATGTTTGACCTTAGGTTGATCGAATCTCAATAAATTTCAAAGCTTTAGGCTATACATTGGCACTGGTCAGCTAATATTGCAACAAACAGTGGATTTGGCTTGCTCTTAATGTCGAAACCCGCGAAACTGTTGGGGTTCATATCGGCGATCGCTCCGAAGAAGGAGCCAGAAAACTTTGGGATTCATTGCCAGGTGTCTATCGTCATTGTGCTGTAGCTTACACGGATTTTTGGAGGGCTTACGCTCTTGTCTTCCCTGAACAACTTCACAAGGCTGTTGGAAAAGAGTCTGGTAAAACCAATTATATTGAGCGATTTAACTGTACGATGCGGCAACGTGTCTCTCGATTAGTTCAGAAAACTCTCTCCTTCTCTAAAAAGCTAGAAAATCACATTGCTGCTATCTGGTTCTTTATTCATCACTACAACTCATCCTTACTTGTTTAGGACTACTTGCGTTTTTTTGGTTGGCATGAAATGGATGTCTCAGAACCTATCTCCGATTAGCTGATCAGTGCCTAAGCGCTCCAAAACAACTATTCCAGCAATTGCCGATCAAATAAGCCACAAGAAAAATTTTGAAAGCGTTGTTTCGCAACACTTTCAAAATTTTTCTTGGTTTGGGTTTGAGCGCAAAGCGCTGTAGGCTTTAATTTTTAACTAATTTGTTCACTCTATTAGAAATTAGCTGTAAACCATACATTAATACTGAGGTCACTTTCCATCCAAGCAAGTTGTATGTCATCTCGAATTTTGAATTCCCATCTGGTCTAAATTTTCGGATTCCCGAAAAATCATTAGATATCTTATAGCAAGTATTAGCTTCTTTGAATGCTCCTAACATCGCGTAGCTCTTAGCCACGAAGAAATAATTATAAGCTAGTACATAGTGATAATTACTGTTCAATAAGTCTTTCTCTTTTAGATAGAAACTGATTTTATCCAAAATAAATTTAACTGAATCGGGGTATTTTATTCCTTGTCCATGAGAAGCTGTAAGTGCGTTATATATCCGATAAAAATAGTTGCAACCATCCACATAGCCAAATTTAGCGCCAGAGAGCGCTAGCCTAATAAAAAAATCATAATCTTCAGCAATTCTCAGCGACTCATCAAATCCTGATACTCTTTCGATTACTTCACGTTTGTATAAACAAGATCCGCTATGAATAGTGTTATTACTAATTACATAATAAGCCATGTCATTAGCTGCCTGATTTGTAATGTAACTTGATGATTTAATTGTATTATCGTCATTATAAGTTTGATGACACCAATCACAGTAAACAATATCTTTGTTTAATACTTTTAAAGACTCCACTTGATTCTTTACTTTCATAGGAGAAATATAGTCGTCAGCATCTATAAACTGAATATACTTTCCTTTGCTAATGTGAAATCCTCGATTACGAGCTGCACTTGGCCCCCCATTTGCACAACTTACCCACCTAACTTTATTTCCATATTTTTCAATTATAGAGAGACTGGCATCCGTAGAACCATCGTCAACAACAATTATTTCTATGGGACTATAGGTTTGTGAAAGTGCAGAATTAATACATTCGCCAATCCATTTTTCAGCATTGTAGCAAGGGATAATAATCGAAACTAGTTCATTCATCCTAATGTTATCTAGCAATAGCTTCTACAAGTTTATTCTTTAATGCTCCGAGATAAAATCGCGAAAAAATGAAGAAAGGATTTTTTAAGAGCAAGTTTATGAGAGCAACAAGTCCCGCAAATCCTACATTTAGAGTAGCATCTCTCACAGCTACTTGAATAGATAATTGATATATATGCTGTTTAACATCTTTTCTCTCATTTTCTGGAAACTTTGTCATAATACCAGCAAGCATCTGAAGAGTTTCTTTCTCAAATTGACTCCAAGATGAAACAGTCTTTGCTTCTTCATGAAGTTTGACAGTTGACAGACATGTATTGATCGTTGTCAATCTTTTTATACTTGTATTTTCACTTAAAAGCAGATTGATATATAAGCTATAGTCAATTATATAGTGAAAGTTTTCACATAGGCCACCAATACATTTGACAAGATCTAGATTCAAAAAAGTTGAAGGCTGTGACATCCCGACTTTGCCCTGAAAACACAGTGCTAACTCTAATACGGAAATCGTTTCATGTGGTATCCAATCAATATATTTTTCTTGAGTAATTATTCTGCTAGAGCCTACTAAAATATCTGGGTTTCTTTCTTTCCAAATACATGCCACATTATACAAAGAAGCTGAGTTCAATATGTCGTCAGAGTTTATCCAATTAAAGATTATTCCAGTAGATTTTCTTATCCCTTTATTAATTGCATTACT
This sequence comes from Pseudanabaena sp. OTE_75_metabat_487_sub, assembly GCA_031378395.1. Lineage (GTDB taxonomy): Bacteria > Cyanobacteriota > Cyanobacteriia > Pseudanabaenales > Pseudanabaenaceae > Pseudanabaena. The sequence goes on along the minus strand of JANNDZ010000162.1, from coordinate 1,870 downwards.
CTGTCCAGTATCTTTTTCACTAACCCAATAGAACAACCATTTCTCGTACTTCTTGATGATTTCAATAGAATTATCAGTGCTTCCGCCGTCTATAACTATATATTCAAGATTTGGATACCCCTGTAGTAGAACTGAACGAATTGTTTCTTCTATAAAATGTCCATAGTTATAGTTTGGAGTAACAATACTAATGCGCGGCCAGTCAGAACCATCAGGCATTTTATCAGTAAATACTTCTGTCTGTTCTGTCCAAGGCCAGCCTGTTTTGTCTTCTGGTGGCGTGGGTAAATTTTGTAATGTCAGAGCGGTATTTACAAATACCATATTGGTTGACCAAAATCTCAAAATTAGCTTATAGAATTAATATAGCGCTTTATTTGCATCGTCTGGAAGTACATTGTCCCATAGCAGTCCACATAGTCGATTTAAAAATTGTTTTTTTTGAAAGCTAGGCTGAGGATAGTTTTCAAAAAATACTTTTGGATTTACCAGTGCCGCAGTCGATGGTAAATCCAAAAGTATTCTCATAATGATAATTGCTGGGGTAGAATCTACAACCGTTTAGCTATTGACATGAGTGCGATACAATTAGAAATTGTTTAAACCCTTACACAAACATCAAATATTAGAATTAGGATCGTAAACTCTGAATAACTTTACTTTTAAATTAGAGTGTCAGTGCGATCGCACTAATGCCAGAGTTGGTCAGTTCCATACACCGCATGGAGTTGTACATACACCGCGTTTTATGCCCGTTGGCACATTGGCGAATGTAAAAACGGTCACACCTGCACAACTTAAAGACTGCAAAGCCGAAATGGTCTTAGCGAATACCTATCACCTCCATCTCCAACCAGGTGAAGACATTGTTGCAGAAGCAGGCGGCTTACATAAATTCATGAATTGGAATGGTCCAATCCTGACTGATTCAGGTGGATTTCAGGTGTTTAGTCTGAGTGAGATCCGTTCCATTAGTGAAGATGGAGTTCAGTTCCGATCGCCCCGTGATGGCAATATGATTAATCTCACGCCAGAGAAGTCGATTCAAATCCAGAATCAACTGGGCGCAGATGTGATCATGGCTTTTGATGAATGCGCTCCCTATCCTGCCACTTATGAGGCGATTAAACTTGCAGGACAACGCACCACCCGATGGCTAGAGCGATGCATTAAGGCTCACGATCGCAAAAATGATCAAGCTTTATTTGGGATTGTTCAAGGTGGAGTTTATTTAGATTTACGTCAACAGTCAGCTAGAGAGCTAATCGAGTTTGATTTACCAGGTTATGCGATCGGTGGCGTAAGCGTTGGTGAGCCACCAGAATTAATCGAAAAAATTGTCAAAGCCACAACCCCACTGTTGCCAGCCGATAAACCTCGCTATCTTATGGGCGTTGGCACATATAAAGAAATGGCTCAAGCAGTTGCTGCTGGGATTGACCTATTTGATTGTGTCATTCCCACCAGATTTGCGAGGCATAGTGTCGCTCTAGTCAAAGGCGAACGCTGGAATCTCAAAAACCAAAAATTTAAGCGTGATTTTACGCCTATCGATAGCGATTGTGATTGCTATGCTTGTCAGAACTTCTCGCGGGCTTATATAAGTCATCTAGTACGATCGCAAGAAATTTTGGGATATACGTTACTATCAATTCACAATATTACTGAGTTAATCCGCTTTACTCAGCAAATGCGTCAAGCAATCATTGACAATCAATTTGTCGAAAAATTTGGGCATTATCTCACTGAGTCTTCATCTTTTATAGAGGAGCCGCATTCATGATCCGTCTATCTCTCTATATTTTTCTGTGGATTGGATCGATGGCGATCGCTATTTTTGCGACCCAAAATACCCTTCTTGTTAGTTTGC
>JANNDZ010000551.1:0-9139 GCA_031378395.1 Pseudanabaena sp. OTE_75_metabat_487_sub | reverse complement strand
GCCTCAAGGTCAGCAAATTGTTCAAAGGCTAGGATTTATTTCTTTACAGTAGTCCTAAAAGTAAGAGGACGCGCAAAGTGCGTTCTCTTACTTTTAGTTAAACTGAGCCTGAATTATCTGGTTCAACTGGCTTAGTAGGATTCTTTTTCTGAATACCCTCTTCCTCAATATCTAAGCTGCCTGACAGAAAATCGTCAATTTCAGCTCTAGCTGTATTAATCGAATCTTCTATTGGCAAATCAAATGCAGCGAAGTCAAACTCAAGATCACTTTCTACTTCACTATTGCTATCTTCAGCCTCCAAAGAATTATCATCAAAGCTAGGCAAGTGAGGTAATGTTTGTAAGTCAGGTAAATCCATTGATAAACTATCAAACTCTTCATCAGCTTCATCCATGAGACTGTCTAGTAGATTATCAGCAAACCCATAGATATCACCATCTGATATGGCATTAACTTCATCTTCAGCAGGATATCCAATAGATATATCATCATCTGAATCAGCAAATTTTGCACTACTTGCATCACTGTCTTCATCAACCTCGTCAAGCCAATTATCTGAGAAATCCAGAGAAAGATCGGGCATAAATTCTGCATCTAAGCCCAAGTTATCAGCCTCAGAAACACTCAATTCTAGAGAATCTACTGAGGATTCTAGATCTAGTTCGAGTGCTTCATCTGCGATCGCCTCAAACATAACTGACTCTTCTAAATCTAAAGCGTTATCTGTGAAGTTCCCTGCATCCATGATTTCACTAAACTCGATCGATTCGTCTTCAGATTCTAAACCTCCAGTCAGCTCTGCAAAGGTTGAGTTATTATCATCCATGTCAAAGTTGGCTTCAGAATTACTAATAAATTCTTGATAGCTTAATTCTGTACCTTGCTCTAGGTTGTCATTAAATACTGAGGACAAATCTGCATCAGATTCATTCAGCAAATCTTCATCAAAAGCTACAGCAGATTCTCCCTCAAACGAACTTGTTAAAACACCAAAACCATCACCATCATCAGCTTCATCAGATATGCCAAAGTTAAACATTTCATCCATTAATGCTTCGTCTGCTTCTTCCTTCAGCGGCAAATCTGACAGAGCAAAGGCTGAACTAAGGCTATCAGCGACAGAAGAAGGCTGACCTTCAGCCAAATCTTCCTCAATGCCAGCAATTTCTCCTAAATCTGGCGCGATCGAGTCAGTTTGCCAGATTGCATCAGTGACTCGGTCTTGTGAAGCTTCACTGTCGTCAAGCCCCGATCCACTCATCAAATTCTCAACATCTTCTTCCAAAGAATTTGTGAAAGTATTAATGTTGAGCGCATCATCAGATACGTCAAAGTTAAATTCTTCATCCATCAATGCATCACTAGTTTCTTCCCTGTTCGACAAGTCTGGAAGGGCAGTAATTTCGACAAAAGCTGATGCGATTTCGTCTGTTTCCCAGATTGCTTCTGAAGATTGGTCTTCTGGATTTTCACTTTCATCAATCAATGAAGGAAAAGCTGACTCTAATTCATTTTCTGTCTGGGTTGATACGCCAATGTCCTCAACTTCAGGTTGTGATGTAGTAAATGCTGTATCAAATACATCATTACCTAAATCCATTTGGTCAGTTGACAGATCTTCCTCTATCTCAAAAGAGAAATCATCAGATAGTTCATCAGATATATCATCAGAAATATCTTCTAGCCGCTGCTCGGACAAATCTAATATTGGTGATAATTGTGCATCCGTGACTACTGCGATCGCCATTTCTGGAGCAAAAGAATCTTCTTCTTGAAGATTTATAGAAATGTCAAGTGGTTCAGCGACTTGATCTTCGGCAGAGATTGTACTTACGTCAAAGTCAGTAGAAAAGTCAGACTCATCTGAGGCTGAATCTTCAGTCTGCCAGATTGAGTCTAACTCATCAGCTTGTTCCACTAAACTATCGGGTTCATTTTGCTCAAGCACGAACTGATTGCCTAGATCTAATTCTGAACCTTCATCCATTATGTTAAACAGTAAAGATAAATCTTCTGATTGCTCATCAGGTGAGTCTAATGAATAGCTTTCTTGAGCCAGCGGATCTTGGACAAAAGACTCATCGTCTTGAATATTTTCAGAAATATCGAATGGATTCGTAGTAAATCCTTCACTTTCATTGATGGGACTATCATCAAATAAGCCATCAGAAGAACTTTCTGAAAAATCATCTAATCCAACTAAATTAGGTGATTCCATTGATAAGCTTTCACTAATTTCAAAAGTGAATTCTGTTGATGACTGCTCAGACAGTTCTATTGAGGATGATGGAAGTTCTAATTCTAGCGCGTAATCATTTACTTGCTCATCAAAAGCTTCAACAATTTCTTCAAACCCTTCATTTTCTTGGTTTGGAATCGCATCAAAGAAATGATCAGCTTCGACTGAATCTGCATAGCTAGTCAATGGATCATCATCAACTCCAAAATTAAACTCTTCTGAAAATTCATCATCTGTAGAATCGTCAAGATAAACATCGGGGATTTGAGTGGGTAACTCAGACAGTTCAATTTGATTTTCGAGATTATTTGAATAAATGTCCAATGATTGGTCTAAATCAAACGACTTGTTGGGATCTTGTTCAGATAGTTCGTAATTCAACTCATCATCTGTAGTTTCTGGATGCAGCTCCGTAACATCTTCTGTAAAAGCAAATGAGGGATCTAGGGAGTCATTAAGAGCTTCATTTAAGTCTCCATCAAAAAGTGCTTCATCAAATGGCATGTTAAAAGAATTACTAAAAGCTTCATTGGTAGAACTTTCGACAGGTCGTTCTAAAGATTCATTAATTGCATCGTTAGAAGTGAATTGATCGTAATCTACAAACTGGTTAAATTCAGAACTCTCAGAAATATTTTCAGGATTATTGATAGAGACATTTATCTCTGATTCAGTTAACTCAAATACATTGTCACTATTTGCGATCGCAGAATCATCAGAATCCACTGCTGCTTGAAATATTGTTTGATCATCCATAGCAAATGGATCAAAATCTACTCCATCTTGATTAACTTCAGGAGTTTGTATTGAATTATCGATATCAAAGAATGAGTTGGAATCATCTAGGGTAGATTCTATATTCATTTTGGGGATAATGAAGTCATCGTCATCCATGTCTGGAATTGAGAAATCCACAGAAGTTGGTAAGTTTAGATTTGCATCTTCAGCAAGTGGTGTCACAGTACCAAAAGCTGTATCTTCCAAAAATGAAGATGTCGCAGAGATAATCAGAGGATCACTTGAAGCTTCAACGATCGAAAATTCATTCACGCCCTCCATCTGATTTTTTATAGTTGGTTCGGTATCGTCAAGGGGCGAAGATTCATCAAGTAAACTATCGTCATAGACTTCTTGTTTAAGATCAGCGAGGAGAGATTCTTCGATTAGGGAGATATCTGTGAGGTTAGAATATGTCGCTGAATCTGGATTTTGTTGATTAGCAATATCTCCAGACATGAAGTTCTCTGAAATAGAATCAAAGCTTTGTTCTTGCAGAGATTCAAAAGCATAATCATCGATTGGATCACTGCTAGCATCATCGACAAGTAGATTTTCAAGATATTTATTATCAGTGGCAGTGTTATCTTCCTCAGCTTCATATTCATTTATTAGAACTGGCTCTGACTGAGAAAGGCTGACGGCTGTTACTGTCGCTGCCACAGCGATCGCAGGTACAACTACACCAAAATTATTAGTCCCAGTATTGCTCGACTCTGTTGAAGAATCAATCAAACTGTTGATAGATGTATCAGGAGTTAGCTGTCCAGACGTGTCAGGCAGACGGAAGAACTTAATACCTTGCAATAGTTGCTGCGCCTGATTTCCAATCGATTCAGCTTGTTGGCGAGCAGATCGAGTTAGGTCGGCAGTGCGATCTGCTAACTGAGCAATCTCACTCATATAGCTCGCTGTAGATCCCGCCGCTTCAGCAATTTCGGTACTAGATTCAGTAATGGTTTGTCCAATTTGGACAACTTCTTCGGTAGCTATTTGAATGCTATTGAAAGCCGATTGCGATGACTCAACGCCTGACGTAAAGCCAGCAACAAGTCCACTTAAATTCTGAACTTCAGCATCGATCGCTGTTACTACAGTTTGGATTTGGGATGTACGCTGTTGCAGCACCGTCAAACCATCATTGGTTTGAGTTGCCAAATCATTAACCTGCCCTGCGATCGACTCAAATTCACGAGCTACACCAGCAAATTGTTTAGGATCTTTTTGTTCAGCAGCGCGAGCGGCGACAAGGGTGGCATTGAGCGCCAAAACTTGTGTCAAAGAAGCAATTTGACCTTGATCTTGGACAAATTGCTCGGCAAGACCAACGAATTCGCCCAATGTTTTCATGCGTTGCACGATTTGGGCTGAGCCTGTTTGTAAAACGCTAATACTATCAGTCAGGGCAATAATCGCCGTTTGTCCAGAATCTACTGTATCGCGTACTTCTTGAAGTGATTGGTTCGCAACGTTTACCTGTGAGGCAGACCTCTCAGCGATTGCTGCTACTTGTTCCGTTAGAGCTTGACCTTGAGCAACTGACTGTGCTTGTTCAGCGGTATTTAGCACGACAGTTTTGGCTAATTCTTCAAGATCGGCAGCTCCTTGGGCGACCTGTTGGGCTGTACCTAAGACGCTGGAAATAATTTCTACGAGTTTTTCGCGGAGGCGATTGAGGGTGTCGGCGACCAGCCCTGTAGCGCGATCATTTACTTGAGCCTCAATAGTAAGATCGCCCTCTTCCATAGATGAGACAACATCTAATAGGTTGCCAACTTCAGCCTCCATCAACTCTGTTTCTGCAAAATTTTGCTGGAGCTGCGCTGCTGTCGATATGTCATCATCCGATGATGATAATGGTTGGCTCAATCCGCTACGCGAGCGAATTTCATTGTTTTTTATTTGTTGGAAGGTATTTTTCAGCGAGATACCAAGATGATCAATTTCATCTTTACCTGCAATATCTTTAGCTGGAATATTTGCACCTGAATTTCCTTGCTGACTCAAGTAGCGATCGCATTCTTCGGTAAGGGGCTGAAGTCGCTTTTTGAGCGAGTTGACAAATAATAATATGGCGATCGCCAAAATCGCACTGATGCTAACAGCCGCAACACCGACTGGAAGCATTAGCTTATTGGTGATTTCTGATTCGGGCAACTGTGCTGCAAATAGCAAATCGCTACCTTCGATTTTGCGGTATGCCCAGAGATTTCCACCAATTTGGACAACTCCTGATGGTTTGGCTTTAGCTTGTTGAGCAAGGCTTGTAAGCGATTCTGCGATCGCAGGATTTTGGGTTTGCGTTGCCTGAAACTTATAGGAAGCCGTAACTACTTTGCCACTGCTATTAGCCACAACGAAGCCAATCTTGCTCTCATTGCTAGTCTCTTGATAGGAAGCGGTATCGACTAATGACAAAAGCTCACTGGCGATCGCATCAGCATTAACAATCCCCACAACCTTCTGTCCATCACTGATGGGAGCACTGTAGGTGATGAGCGTCTTGCCCAATGCGCTATATGGCTGTGACCAAATGGCTTGTCCTTTAAGGGTATCTTGATAAAATGACGCTTTTTGAATGTCAGAACGATCGCCAGACAAAAATTTGTCATTGGGGGCAGCCAATTTTTGACCAGCCGTTTCAGGCTTTAAACCAGATTGTTCTCTCCAAACATAGGGGACAAGAGGCTTAACTGGAGTAAATAGTAAGTTGCCATTTGAGGCAATTCCTATACCTGCGATGGATTTCTTATTCTGCAATCCATCGACAATCAGACGTTGGTAGGGCTCAGACACCTTAGGCTTTGACGGTTGCTGAGATAGGATTTTTGCCCCACTTACAACCTCGTCAACTGTTTTCTTCACATCTGAGAGCTTAGCCTCGATTTGGCGAGCCTGTGCTTCAGCAGATGTATCAACTTCTCGACGCGCACTACTTAATAATTCTTGATAAAACCAATATCCTAAGCCACCTAAGCCTATCAGCGATGTGCCAATCGCAATCAGCAGCAATCCCAGCCCCATTGAGCCTTTTGACTTGTTAGGTTTGGGGACGATTGGCGACTTAGGCGATCGCTTTGAAGAGGCTTGATTGCTCTTGTCTGAGGAAGTCGCTGGGTTTTTCTTAGATGTGCTTGCCATATGCATTCGCTATAGGGAAAGGATTCGGATATTTTTGTGAGAATCATCCTACACTATACCCGCCCTAATCATGTAGCCAAATAGTATGAAGTTTCAAACTACAGTACCCATGAGTGCAAAGTACTACCTAGAAATCTGCCAGCGTTGAGGTTGCCAAATATCTCTAGGAATACTCGATAAGATAATTTCAATGGGAGTATACTCGTTCTCCTTGATATTCGCTACTGTTTGATTTATTTTTTTTGTAGAGTTATTTGTAAAATCAGCATCGGTGATCGATGAAAACGTTAGCTGATCTACATCTGAAGAGTTCTGATGCTGATCTTGATGCTCATCAATAGTAAGGCTACCAACTACCCGATCTACGATGACACCAACCCCACCCAGATTTTTGTTGCCAAAATCATTGGCAAGTTTACTCAGCCTCACCACCGTCAAAGATTCCGTGATTAAAGTGCGTTGTTCCCCCATTAACAATCGCAATAATAGCAAAGGCATCACATTTGCTTGATGATGCGTTACCCCAATGATTGCTGTCTCATAAAATGGTAACGCGACGATCGCATTGCGATCAATAATCATAATCTCTGATACTAATTTATCTGGGAAAGTAACCGAGCGATCGCCAACTTTTGCCACAATATATCGGTTACTCGGTGCTAATAGCTGATCAAGTAATGGCTCTGCTGCATTGGCTTGGCTAATCTCAGGAATGCTCATTTCACTCGTTGGGGCAACTTCTTCAAAACTTCAGACAATGACTCGCGACTTACTGGTTTGGGCAAATAGTCATTAGCCTTAGCGCGTTTTAGTCCATAGTCAATTTCCAGTTTGGTACTTTTGGTTGAGCATAAAATCACGTACTGATCGGCAAGTTGATGTTGCGATCGCAGTTCTCGCAAAAACTTATAACCATCTTGATCTGGCAATACAATATCTAAGAAAATAGCTGTGTAGGAATTGTTGATAATTTTATCCAACGCGCCAATAGTAGATTCACAGAAGTCTACAGTATGTCCAAAATCTTTCAAGAAAGAACTTAACAAATGCCTCTGGATCGCCGAATCATCAATTATTAAAAAATGCTCACTCATAATTCTTACCTTGAATTGAATACAGTTAACTAAATACAGTTACTTACGATTAATTTAGGATGACTGTGAAACTGACAATTACTTTTATCCGTTCTCAACTTGCTATTTCTAATATCTTGAGGAGATTTAAAAATTTGTCAGTACTTATACAAACTAATGGATTTAAACCCTAATATTCTTGTTGCTTTATTAGCTTCATAGTACTGATATAACTAGTTTCTAGACTAGTGTATCTGTTGATAAAGGCGCAAGCTCTCTTAATAAGTTACGCAATTCGTCACGAAATTTTGGAGTGTCTGATGATGATCTTGGCTTGGCTAGAAAACGACAATTTGCCCATCTTGCCCTAAAGTTATTGGTCATACTATTTTCAGCAGTAACTAATACTAAAGATAACGAAGCTAATTCCCGTTGACGACGAATTTGTTTGATCAAATCAAAGCCATTTAAACTTGGCATATTGATATCAATAAAAACAATTGTCGGCTTGTATTCTAAGATTCTGTCAGTAGCTGATTCAGCATCATCAGTAAAATCAACTTGATACCCCCAACTAATTAACAGCCTTTGCATTTGTTGCAATAAAACAGGCGAATCGTCAACGATAAAAACCCTTGGTTCATCTTTGACATTTTTTGGTACTGATATAGGTTGTCGAGCGCCAATATCGCTGTCTGACTTCCGTTCTTGCAATGGCACAATTGACACAATGTTTTTTTGAGCTAACTTGTCTAGCAATAAGGCTGTACGATAAATCGGCTGTTTAAACGTATCAGCGATCGCACAGATCCGATCTTGCCCAGTTGTCACCTTAGCAAAAAGTGGGAAATTATCATTGCCAACTCTTGCCAGTAAATTTGCTGCATCAACAAGTTGCACTAATTGGTAAGGGTGTTTTACACAATCAAATCTTTGCCACTGCCTTACTTCATTAGCGATGCTATTTTCGATTACTGATAGCTGCCAAACAGGTAGACTAATTTGCAGCTCGTCGGCGGGCTTCCATACAAAAGAGAATTCATCCTCTAAATGCAATGACAACAAATTTTCTAAGATAACTTCTTTCAAAACTTCCTTAGTAATTTCAGGATGTTTTTTGTATACGTTGCTCACAAAAGGATAACAGTAAGGTCGATTATTTTGCCGCTGCTCCCATTCAGGAATACGCGAAAAATTGAGCCCTTTGCTATTGTATTTGCGAACTAATGTGGGTATGACTTGCCCTTCTTCTTCTGCTAATACTAGTCCTCCTCCCGTAAGTAATAATTTCCACCGATGATATTTTGTCTCTACACGGATCAATCCTGTAGAACGACTCATGACGCGCATAGCAGCTAACAGGATATGTAATGTGGCATTCCTCACTACTTGTCCGTCCGTCAAGTTGTTAGACACAAGGTCTGAGTTAGGCAAGGAACCTGTCATAGCAATCATGTTTTTTGACTGGGAGGCACTTGGATGGGAAAAATACTATAAGTATTGCAAAAAACGGATCACTCCATTAGAGATCGTAGCAACTATAGACAAATTCGATTGGTTGCCTCAGATACATTATCCCAAATTGTATTCAGGTTATGTCTATACCAACTCTAAGCAATTCTACTTAGTTATAGCTATCTCCATGAGCAATTCTATAGCAAAGCAAGGTTTGCTTAGGACATAAAACCAGAAATGAGTTGCGGCGCTTTGTGCTGCAACTCATTTCTGGAGTTTAGGTTTGTACTAGCTAACCCTTTTTTTGTTATATATTGTGAAACCGATTTTGGGATTTTCAGCATCTGCGGCGCTGAAAATCCCAAAATCGGTTTTGATGAGAGTCTGCCGACGGCAGACTCTCATCAAAACCGATTTTTATATCTTAGGACACAATCAAAAGCCAAAAGCT
>JANNDZ010000485.1:0-3036 GCA_031378395.1 Pseudanabaena sp. OTE_75_metabat_487_sub | reverse complement strand
GTGAAATTGCCCGTTTTGGTGGTGAGATTGGGCATTTAGTCACACCTGAAGTAGTCACTGCCTTAAGACAAAAATTCCAACAGTCTTAATCTTTCCATTGCTAAGGTACTTAAGTACTTGTACAAAATAAATTACCCAAATTCGTAAGGTTACGCCCCTGTAGGGGCGCAACCTTACGAATTTGGGTTAGTAATTAGGACTTCTGACTGACACCTTTATGGGCTTTAAGCTGCTATAAAATAGATTAAGGAGCTAATTCGCGTTTGTTTGCGTCAATAGTATTATGCAAACTTAATCAACGATGAAGAGCGAAATTATGAAAATTCCAGTTTTAAGCAAAAGTACTTGGTTTGGACTAGTGGCGGCGGCGGTTGTCGGCGGCTCTGGTGCAGCGGTGCTTGTGCATGGCACTTTTAATAATCAGCCTAATCCCCAATCATCAGCACCAGCGAGTGTCAACCAAGTAACCCAATCACCACCACCTGCAACCAGAGCCGTGGATGGTCAGTTGGCTGTTTATTGGATCGAGTCTAGTAAAAATAAACTGATCGCTGTACCGATCGCAGTTAAAGCCAAAAGCAATGACGAGGCGATCGCATCAGTAATCAACATGCTAATTGCTGAAAAACCTCCTGAATCACAACTTTACAGTGCCATTCCCGCAAATACGAAAGTATTAAGCGCAACGACAAAAAACAAGGAAATTCGGATTAATTTATCTAAAGCTTTTACTAGCGGCGGTGGCTCAGCATCCATGCAGGGTCGGATTATTCAAGTTTTATACACAGCAACGACTTTAGAACCCGATGCAAAAGTCTTTTTGTCCGTTGAAGGTAAACCGTTAAAACTTATCGGCGGTGAGGGATTAGAAGTCCCTCAACCAATGACCCGCAAAGATTTTGCCCTAGATTTTTAGTAATGTGCCGCACTTTGTGCCGCACATTACTACCCATGATAGTTTGTAGTTAATTATGTCGCCAATCAACTTGCCTGATATAGATAGCCTTAGCCTCATTGAGCAAGTTTCTCAAATGGTGGTGGTTCGTGCTTGCGGAATGCTTTACGATCACCAAATCGAGTATCCGCAGTGGGAATTACCCAGTGCTAAATTACAAACTTTGATCAGTGAATATGGAGTTGGCGGTGTAATTTTGCTTGGTGGTAGTGCGCCAGAAGTTGCCCTGAAAACGCAGCAAATGCAATCATGGTCAAAAGTACCTTTGTTGATCGCCGCTGATATTGAAGAAGGTGTCGGACAACGCTTTAGTGGTGCAACATGGTTTCCGCCGCCGATGGCATTGCAAGCGGTTTCCATGAAATATGCTGAGGCGATGGGTAAAATCACGGCGGAGGAAGCTTTAGCGATCGGCATCAATTGGTTACTTGCACCGATTGTTGATGTCAATAATAATCCTGAGAATCCTGTAATTAATGTGCGAGCTTTTGGGATTACCGCTGGCGAGGTGATGGGAGCAACGAGGGGATTTATTGCAGGTGCAAAACAATATCCTGTCCTGACCACCGCCAAACATTTTCCAGGTCATGGGGATACTTCGGTGGATTCACATTTACAAACACCAACACTACTTCACGATCGCCAAAGATTTGAGAATGTTGAGTTTCCGCCTTTTGTCAATGCGATCTCGGCGGGTGTTGATGCGATTATGAGTGCACATATTTTAGTGCCAGCATTAGATCGAAAAAATATCGCGACTTTATCGCATCATATTCTCACAGGGATTTTGAGAACTGAATTAGGCTTTGATGGGATTATTACCACGGATGCACTGATCATGTCAGGCATTGCGAATTTGGGTAGCCCTGAAGCGATCGCTGTGCAAGCAATCAAAGCAGGTGTGGATATTTTATTGATGCCCGTCGATCCAATCGCGACAATTCATGCGATATGCGAAGCGGTGGAATCCAAAGAAATAAATCGTGATCAAATTCGAGCATCAGTCCAAAGAATTTGGAAGGCAAAACAGAAAGTTTGTGGTATTCCTCCAAATCTAAAAAAGTTAGGTAATCCTCTGAATCTAGGAATTGCTAAGTCGATCGCGACAAAGTCCATCAATGTTTATTCTGAACTTTCAAATCTTCAACCTGAGAATGTTAAAGAGCATCTAGAAGCAAATTATTTAAATTTGATTATTGTTGACGATCCGCTGACCTGTGAAGAGTTTCTCAATGCGCGATCGCCTGCGGTGTTATTGCCAAAAAACAATGGCTATCAGCGCATTGTGGCAGATGGATTGACCTTATCCAATCTAAAATGCGCCCAGTTTTCGCAAATCTTTATCCAAATCTTTAGTCGAGGCAATCCATTCCGAGGCAATACCAATCTGCATGAAAAGATTAAAAATTTAGTTGCCGAATTGGTGTTGGAAAATAAATTGCAAGCTGTAGTTCTTTATGGAAGCCCCTACGCCTTAGACCGATTGCTGCCTCTATTACCAATTCAAATGCCTTGGGGCTTTGCCTATGGCCAACAACCAGAGGCTCAGGAGGCAGTTTTACACAAACTAGGATTTGGTCAAATCTAAATATGGCAATTTTATTTAGGTTGTTTAGGTTTATTTTGATTGCTTTCATCACATCATCAACCTTGTTGGCTTGCAATTCTCTTTTCATTAATAAACCGCCATCGCCAAGTAATCAATTAGAGAGTAAACCACTGCGATCGCTTCCCCCCGTAGAGACTAAAAACATAGAGCCCGAGCGCATTCCTGATGCTCCATATTTACAAACGCCGCCAGAAGTAGTGCTGAAAATGCTGGAGATGGCGAAGGTAGATAAAAATGATGTTGTTTATGATCTGGGTAGTGGCGATGGCAGAATCGTGATTGCTGCTGCCCAAAAGTTTGGCGCAAGAGCGATTGGCATCGAGATCGATCCTGAATTAATTAGGGAATCTGATCGAGAGTCAAAATTAGCGATCGCCAAAACACCGGAAATTCGCGATCGCATTCAATTTATCAAACAAGATTTTTTTAAAACAGATTTGCGTGACGCAACCGTAATTACGCTGTATCTTCA
>JANNDZ010000446.1:0-16199 GCA_031378395.1 Pseudanabaena sp. OTE_75_metabat_487_sub | reverse complement strand
GGGCGCAACCTTACAAGTTTGATACGTTTGCGTTATTTTTACTTGGTTGCAAGTCGCGATAGAATACAGAACAGCTGAATATTTGATTAGGAGTTGGTTTTGATTTCTTCAGCAGCACTTTCGGAGAGTATAAATTCTGATAACTTAGAGCGCGATCGCGAACTGGATTTATTCGCGCATCGATCGCATTTTCCTGCTTTAGAAAATCGTACTTACTTTAATTACGGTGGACAGGGGGTGATGTGTGGGGCATCTCTAGATGCGATTACCAAAAATTTTCGACATATCGAGGCGCTAGGATGTTTCTCCAATGCCGCAGGGGATTGGATGATGTCCGAATATGACGCGACTAAAGTTGCGATCGCTCAAGAATTTCAAGTCAGCCCAATCACAATAACACTTACCGAAAATACAACCGTTGGCTGCAATATCGCCCTATGGGCTGTCGATTGGCAACAGGGCGATCGCTTATTACTCTCAGACTGTGAACACCCTGGGATCATTGCGGGTGCGATCCAAATTCAAAAACGCTTTGGCATCGAAATTGACTATTTCCCCTTAACCAATACCCGCAATAGTAGCGCTGATGGCAATGATAGCGAGGCAGTTGTTGATCTGTTAGTGCAGCATTTGCAGCCTAAAACTCGGATGGTGATGCTGAGCCATATTTGCTGGAATACGGGGCAGGTTGTGCCACTGAAGGCGATCGCTAAGGCTTGCCACGATCAAAATGTGTTAGTTGCCGTTGATGCTGCGCAGTCGGTGGGTGTATTGCCATTAAATCTTGCTGATAGTGAGGCGGATTTTTATGCATTTACCACACATAAATGGTGGTGCTCACCGCTTGGATTAGGAGCTTTGTATATTCGTCCTGAAATTTTTGATGCGATCGAGCCAGTATTTGTCGGTTGGCGTGGACTAACAGGGAAATATCCAACTAGTCATAACCCAATTGTTCAATGGCGACAAGATGGGGCAAAGTTTGAGGTTGCTAGCTCAACCTATGCTCTTTACGAGGCAATGCGAATTGCGATCGCTCATGCAAATAGTTGGGGGACACAGATGCAAAGATATCAGCGTATTTGCCAATTAAGTAAAATTTTATGGGAGCGTTTGAATGCTTTACCCCACATTGATTGCATTAGGCAATTGCCGCCAGAGTCAGGACTAATTTCCTTTAAAGTAAATCAAGAGTTAGCGCAAAGTGCGATCGCGAAAAAGCCTCATTCATTAATTGCTAAACAATTGGAATCCGAACATCAAATCTTAATCCGAGCGCTTCCCGATCCAGATTGCTTAAGGGCTTCTGTTCATTATTTGACTTCCATTGATGATATCAATCGTCTTGTCTCAGTTTTTGAAGCGATGAATTAAATTCCCTCTTCCAATTCCTCTCATAAAGATGATGAGGAATTCAGCTCCTCAACTTTCAGTTAAATCTATAAAATCTCTACCATGTCCATATTCTCGCAAGCTCCTCAACAAAATCCTGATAAAAAAGACCTAACGCTGTCGCGATCGCAGGTACTAATTGCGATGGCTGTGACGGCAATTATCTTTTTGGGAATCTCCAAAGGTTGGGTGTACTTAACGGGCATACCGATGGTTCCGCTGCGTTGGCAGACAGAACATGCCGCGATCGGGGCAGGAATAGGTATAGGGGTTGCTTTGCTTAGCAGCTTAATTTATGAGATTTGGGAAAGCTATCGCATTGCCGCCCAAGAATATCTAGAAATGGTACTTCAACCTTTAGAACCAGTTGATCTAATTTGGTTAGGTTTATTACCAGGACTAAGCGAAGAAATGTTGTTTCGTGGTGTGGCTTTACCAGCACTGGGTATGAATGGAATTGCTTTGGTTATTACCAGTGTTGTATTTGGGGCGCTACATATGGCAAGTGCTAAGCATTTGTCCTATACCGTTTGGGCGATCGCAGTCGGGATGATGCTTGGAGCCGTCACGATGTATACAGGCAATCTATTATCGGCAATCATTGCCCATATACTTACAAATTCACTTTCAGGCATTATTTGGAAATACAAACAATCCAAAACCTAGAGATGACACAAAGCGCCATCTCTAGATAAAGAAGAGGGACGGAGCTTTGCGCCGCCCCTCTTCTTTGGGTGATTGCGTTAAAACGCATTACTCAACTACTTTTTCTTTGAATTGCTTACCTGCCGAAAAAGCAGGAACGCGGGTGGCAGCGATCACCATTTTTTCGCCAGTGCGAGGGTTGCGACCTTCGCGCTCTTGACGATCGCGTGGCTCGAACGAACCAAAGCCAACTAAAGTAACGCGATCGCCTTCAGCCACAGCATCAACAATTGATTCGAGGGCAGCAGTAACGATCACTTCGATATTTTTCTTGGATACGGATACCTTTTCGGCGATCGCATCTACTAATTCACCTTTATTCACAGATGTAGCTCCTATGTCGCTTGAGATTAAGACGTAATTTTTCAGGCTTGCTCTCAGGATTGAAGCGGCGCTTTGCACCAATACAATCCATAAGACGGAATCAATACTACAGCACCTATGGCAGTCGTCAAGCGCTTTTGACAAATTTTTCGCAAAAGTTTTTAAACCAGTAAAGAATATGCGAAGCATATTCTTTACTGAACTAGCGTACAGCTTGACGCATATAGTCGCCCCAAACCTGCGCGGCAACAGCACTTGAGCCATTTGTGACTCCTTCGTCATTGCCGAGCCAAACGGCAGTTACGAGGTTTCGTCTTGGCACAGCACCAATAAACCAAAGATCTCGTCCTTCGTCAGTAGTTCCTGTTTTCCCAATTACAGTGCCTTGAGGAATCGCCGCCGATCTCCCCGTACCGAATTGCACAACTCCACGCATCATATCCACCATCGTGCTGGCTACACCTGCGTCAATTTTCTGCTGGGGCTTAAAAAAAGTACCTGCATCAAAAATGACGCGACAGGTTTGACGATCTTTAGGGTTTTGACAATCTGCGCTATCGAGAATGCGTCTGATGGCATGGGGCTTAATGTATTTGCCCTCATTGACGACTGTGGAATAGGCTCCCGCCATCTCTAGGATTTTGACTTCATTACCACCTAAAACCATGTTGCTAGATTCATCTAGTTTGGCGGTGATCCCCAAGTTTTTTGCCATTTTGACAACATTATCCAAACCTGCGCTATCGGCAACCCTGACTGCCACCACATTTTCCGATAGGGCAAAGCCCCGATACATATCGATCGCACCGCTACCGCCATTGTGACAGCCAGCAATTCCAGAGATTCCACTACAGGAAAAAGCCCTACTAGGCGAAATTCCGCGATCGATGGCGGCGGCATAGCTAAATAATTTAAAAGTTGAACCTGGTTGGCGCAGGGCTTGGGAAGCACGATTAAACTGGCTTGCCTTATAGTCAACGCCGCCTGTCATCGTCAATAGTGACCCGTCGCTACTATTCACAGTCACGATCGCCCCTTGACTAAATCCGTAACTACCACCATCGCGAGCAACAGCATCACGTAACGCTTCATCTGAAGCCTTTTGCATGGCAAGATCGAGATTAGTCTCAACGATCAGATTTCCTTCTCTAGCAAAGTTGTCACCGAGAATATCTTGCAACTCCTCAAACACATAGCTGTAGTAATAGGGCGCAACTGAGCCTTGCAGTTTAGTTTTGGCAGCCTCATTCAGGATTAATACCGATCGCCTTGCGCGTTCGGCATCTTTATCGGTAATCATCCCCAATTCCGCCATGCGATTGAGAATGCGATCGCGATATTCGATCGCTAAGTTTTTGTTTTTAAAAGGATTAATCGTTTCAGGTGAAGGCAATAGTCCAACAAGGGTTGCGGCTTCTGAGAGAGACAGTTCTGAGGCTTCTTTGCCAAAATAAAGCTTGGCGGCATCTTTAAAGCCGTAAACTCCATAGCCTGTGTAGGCACGATTGAGATAGAGACGCAGAATTTCCTCTTTGTTATAGGTAAATGTGAGTTTAATCGCTGCTGCTGCTTCGCGCCATTTGCGTCCTGCCGAGTCATCAGTGCCTACATAAGTCTTGCCTAGTAAATTTCTCGCTAATTGCTGAGTAATTGTACTAGCGCCCTCTAAGCGCTCGCCTCGACTGCGGACATTAGTGACGATCGCTCGAACAACTCCCACAGGATCAACGCCAATATTCCAATAGAATGAAGTGTCTTCGGAGGAAATTACAGCTTTAGGAATAAATTGCCCAAATTCCCCAAGACTGGCATATTCTGTGTGGTTAGCAATATCAGTAGGATCAAGACGCTTAATGTTATCACCAGCTAAAACTTCGACGGGTCCCTGTTGGGTGACTGGCAAAGGCTTCAGATCGGGAACACGACCGAGTTCATAGCCGATCGCTAAAACCATCATCCCTGCGATTGCGCCAATCCCAATCCCTGTATATTGCACAGTGCGAATATACCAAGGTGGCGGATCGATGTAGCGAATCGACGCAGCTTCAGCAAGTTCAGGTGGACCCAGCGTAATCTTCATTTTGTGCTTTAAGGGCACTGACTTGAGACGCTGCTTTTGTCGATAAATGCCATTAGTTGAGTCTTGATCTTGGAGAATAAATTGTGCTTTCTTTTTTGTGCGATCGCGAACTAGTTGCGCATGAACTTGGCTAACCAGTGGCGTTTGCACAACAATATCGCATTTGCCTGTACTGCGTCCAAGGATATAGCGATCGCCCACTAAGTCATAAATTTCAGGCTTATCCTTTTGCGATCGGCGCACTTCTAGTTTGGGGACGCGCTCCTTTGGATTAATTTTTAAGACCCCATTAACTACCTGTGTGAGTTGATGAATTTGGGTCATCAACTTGGATTTAGGTGGCTTGGGCTGCGATGGCGGTTGAGGCGGTTGGGGCGATTTCATAAAAAGCTAGGACGTAAAATTTGAAAGCACAGTTTCCGATTATGCCTGCAAATTTTATTATGCACTTACTATGCATAGTAAATAAACCCAAAGTAGAGTAGCGGCGCAAAGCGCTGCCACTCTACTTTGGGTTTATCGTGTTAACCTAGCTATCTAGATTTGATTTTGTAGATCGTTATGACTGGATTTGTTGGGCTGCACGTTCATACCGAATATAGTTTGCTCGATGGGGCAAGCCAAATCCCTGATATGGTCAATCGAGCTGTAGAGCTGGGGATGCCTGCGATCGCCTTGACCGATCATGGAGTCATGTATGGTGCGATCGAGCTAATCAAGATCTGCAAATCTAAGGGGATCAAGCCTATCATTGGCAATGAAATGTATGTCTTGAATGGCGACATTACGATCCAATACAAGAGAGAAGACAAAAAGAGAAAATATCACCAATGCGTCCTCGCCAAAGATACTCAAGGCTATCGCAATCTGGTTAAGCTCACCACAATTTCCCATTTGCAGGGATACCAAGGCAAAGGAATTTTTGCGCGTCCTTGCATTAACAAAGATTATTTACTGCAATACAAAGAAGGTTTAATGCTCACCTCTGGTTGCTTGGCGGGGGAAGTGCCCCAAGCAATTATGAATCGCGATCCAAAACTAGCGCGGGAAGTAGCGGCTTGGTATAAAGAACATTTTGGTGATGATTATTATCTAGAAATTCAAGATCATGGCTATCCTGAAGATCGGGTTGTGAATGTGGAAATTTGCAAGATTGCCAAAGAATTAGATATTAAGGTAATCGCCACCAATGATTCTCACTTTACATCTTGTATGGATGTAGAAGCCCATGATGCGCTGCTCTGTATCCAAACTGGAAAACTCATTTCTGATGAGAAACGACTGCGTTATAGCGGTATGGAATATTTCAAATCCTATGACGAGATGAAGCAGCTATTCCGCGATCATTTGGAAGATGACGTAATCGAAGAAGCTCTGGCTAATACTCTCAAAGCAGCGGCTAAAGTCAAACCATACGACTTGATGCGCGATCCCAGTGCGGCTGATTATCCGATTCCCGAAGGACATACTGCGGACACTTATTTTGAAGAAGTGACATGGCAAGGCTTATTGCAAAGATTTAACGCCAAAACCCATGCTGAGATTTCCGCAGAATATCAAGAGCGTTTACGTTTTGAGCTAGGCATCATCATGCAGATGGGTTTCGCGACTTACTTCCTAGTCGTGTGGGACTATATCAAATATGCTAGAGACAAAAAAATCCCTGTCGGCCCTGGACGCGGTAGTGCGGCAGGTTCACTGGTTGCCTATTCTCTAGGAATCACGAATATTGACCCGATCCATCATGGACTTCTATTTGAGCGTTTTCTCAATCCTGAGCGGAAGTCGATGCCTGATATTGACACTGACTTCTGCATCGATCATCGTAGTGAATTAATTGATTATGTGACTCAACGCTATGGACAGGAACGGGTCGCACAAATTGTTACCTTTAACCGTTTGACCTCTAAGGCGGTTCTCAAGGATGTGGCTAGAGTTCTAGACGTGTCCTACAGTGAATCCGATAAGATGGCAAAAATGATTCCTGTATCGCGTGGAAAACCTGCCAAGCTTAAGGCGATGATCTCCGAAGAATCACCTGCACCAGAATTTCGCGATCGCTACAAGAATGATGCCAAAGTTTTTGAATGGCTAGACATGGCAATGCGGATTGAAGGCGTGAACAAAAGTTCAGGTGTTCATGCGGCTGGTGTAGTTATTTCGCCATTCCCATTGGATGAGGTTGTGCCATTGCAACGCAGTAATGAAGGTCAGGTGGTGACACAGTACACTATGGAAGATTTAGAGTCCCTTGGCTTGCTAAAGATGGACTTTTTGGGGCTGCGAAATCTTACGACAATTGAGCATACAAGTAAGCTAATTCGCGACAATCAAGATCCTAATTTCCATATTGATGCGATCGCACCCGATATGCTCACTGAGGCAAATCAAAAAACCTATAAGCTACTCGAAAAAGGCGATTTAGAAGGTATCTTCCAATTAGAATCATCGGGAATGAAGCAGATTGTCAAAGATCTCAAGCCTTCAAATATTGAAGACATTTCTTCGATTCTTGCTCTCTATCGTCCAGGTCCATTGGATGCAGGACTGATTCCAAAGTTCATTAATCGTAAGCATGGTCGAGAAGCGATCGAATATCAGCATCAAAGTCTAGAACCGATTTTAAATAATACTTATGGAGTCTTGTGCCTAGCGAAGGGAACTTTAATTTCTAGCCCTGATGGCACAAGTAAACCTATTGAGAACATTCGCAAAGGAGATGTCATTCTTTCCTCTGATGGTAAACAAGTATGGACAGCAAAAGTTGCGAAACAATGGCAAAGTGGAGTTAAGTCTATTGTCAAAATTACACTTTCTAGTGGTACAGAAATCTATTGCACACCAGAACATCGTTTTCTCACCCCACAGGGCGACCAATTCACTTATCAGTTAAAACCGTTAGACAATATCAAGAATGCTCATTTTAACGGTTCAATCGTCTATGAACGGTGGGAAAACTCTAGCAATTCTAAACATCTAAATCCCAATGAAGCTTATTTATTAGGAATGTTCATTGGCGATGGTCACTTAACTTCTAGTTCACCTAATATTGCTTGTTCGGCTGAGAAAACAGCAATTTGGATTGCTAATCTTATTGTTGAGACATGGGGTGGTGAGCCAAAGTATTATTTTCATACCCGTTGTTGGTATGCATATGCAAAGTTTAATACGCAGCCACGTCCAACACCTTTAACTGTTTTCATGGATAGAATCTATGGTGATCGAGGTTGGAAAGTTAATTCTAAAGATAAACATTTACCTTTAGATATAGTTAATTATCAAGAAAGCGATCGCATTGATGTTTTGCGAGGTCTATGGGATAGCGATGGCTCCTATACTCAAAGCCCTTATTTTCGCAGCATTTCCAAGCAACTTATTAAGCAAGTAGGGCAATTACTGAGTAGTCTTAAAATTTCTTACTCTCTGCATTCAACCCATGTAATGGTTACAGATATCGCTCGGTTTTATCAGCTAATTGGTGAGCCGAGATTGCCAGCAAAACTTACTGGCGAGAAAAAATATAACTTTATTCCTATTCCATCTTTGCGAATGCAGGAAGAATTGGAAGTTGAGATCTCTAGAACAGATCGTGAAAGCCGCAAAACTGCTAAGCGATCGCTTCGAGCAGGTGTGATGTTTAAACCTGTGCGATCGCAGTATGCAACTAAAATTGCAGGATGGGCGGAAGTCTATCAAAAAATCTATGCAGAAACTTACTTGCAAGATGTACGTCCCGTGTCTGTGGTATCCGTTGAAGAATGGGGAACTGCCGAATGTTTTGATATCGAAATGAAGGATCAAAATTCTCCCTATTTCCTTGCAAATGGAATTGTCACCCATAATTGCTATCAAGAGCAGATCATGAAAATGGCGCAGGATCTGGCAGGGTATTCCCTTGGTGCTGCGGATATGTTGCGGCGGGCGATGGGTAAAAAGAAACCTGAAGAGATGGAAAAACAGCGTTCTATTTTTCTTGATGGTTGCGCCAAAAATGGCATTAGATCAGAGATTTCCAATGATCTCTTCGATCAGATGGTGATTTTTGCGGAATATTGTCTCAGTTACGATACGCTGGTGCGAACGGTGGAATATGGTCTGATGCCTATTGGGAAGCTTGTCGAGGAGCAAATCGAATGTCAGGTTTATAGCGTCGATGAGAATGGATTGATTTATACTCAACCGATCGCACAGTGGCACAATCGCGGCGAGCAGGAAGTCTTTGAATATGAGCTAGAAAATGGCGATCACATCAGAGCCACTAAGGATCATAAGTTTATGACTACTGATGGTGAAATGCTTGCGATCGATGAGATTTTTGAGCGCAGGTTAGATCTGGCTGTTTCTATACCGGTATAAATAGCTATTGTTTGCCCTGATATAATTTATAAACACTATCATTTCACTGCAAGACAGACCATGAAAACGATCTCTATTGAAATAGATGAAGATATTGCCCAAGCATTTCAATCTTCACAACCAGCACAACAACAGATTCAAGCATGGCTCAATCAATGGATGAGACAAGCCTTGAGAATTAGTAAGTTGCAAAATACGATGGATAGACTTAGTGATGAAACTGTAGCTAAGGGATTGACTCCAGAGATTTTACAGGCAATCATTTAGAGAGGTTATTAACATGGGAATTATCACAATCCAAGTCGATGCTGAAGTTGCAAAAGCATATCAGGAGATCAATTCTACCAACCGTAAAAAAATAGAAATGCTATTTAACATTTTGTTGAAGCAAGAGCTAAAAGAAATATCCTTAATGCAAATAATGGATGATATTGGCTATCAAGCTGAAAAGAATGGATTAACTCCTGAAATTTTAGAATCAATACTTGCTGATGAAGACTAATCGCATTGTATTTGATACAAACGTCATTGTCAGTGCTTTGATGTTTCCTCGTTCTGTGCCAAGACAAGCATTTAACCTTGCTTATTCTACAAGCCAAATTTTAGCATCTACAGCAACTATTCTAGAATTAGAAGAAGTTCTGAGGCGCAAAAAGTTTGAGAAATATTTCTCAATAGAAGAGCGTGTAAAATTTGTTGCTAGATTTTTTGTCGATGCGGAAATCATAGAAATCAGAGAGAAAATCACTGCTTGTCGCGATCACAAAGATGATAAATTTTTAGAACTAGCTATTAATGGCAAAGCTAATTACATCATCACTGGCGATCAGGATTTACTTGTATTACATCCATTCCAAGATATTGCCATTATTTCTGTATCAGATTACCTGAGCTTTAAGTAAATATGAGTTAGAAAATGGCGATCGCATCAAAGCTACCAAAAGTTCATGACTACTGATGGTCAGATACTTGCGATCGCTATGATTTTTAAGCGTGGGTTAGATCTGGCGATCGCAAATATGTATTTGGAGAATAATCGTTAATTGTCGTAATTTCGTCTGGCTTTATTTGCCTCGTTGCGTAGTGCATCCAGACGCTTTTCGATCAATGTACGCGATCGCCCCTTTGATGCATCACTGAGCATAATCTTCAGCCCACTGCCTAAACTTTTATAAGCCGCAGGCAAAGGATAGCCATTACGAACAGCTAGGCGAATTGCGCCTTGATCGGCTTCGATCAAGTTGCGAATGTCTTTTTTGCTAGTGCCCTTGCGCCATAACTGAAAACCAGCCACACCACAGATTCCCAGGGCAAGCACGAATAGTAAACCGTTTTGTACCCACAGTTCACCAACCGCACCACCAAGTCCGATCGCTAGCGCTGCGACTTCCCAGCCATCTTTTGGCACTGCATCATTTTGGATACGGGCAACTTCATGCCAATACAGCAAATTGCGCTGATCCTCAGCCATACGTTCCCAGCGCACCATGTCAACTAAAATCACCACTTCATCGCCGCCAGCTTCTTCACAGGCGATTAGGGGCGGACGGACACCATCAGCATTGAGCACTTTTACCCATGCCTGTAACTCTGGCGGCAGCAAGTCTTGCAGACGGCGGATTTCAGTTCTGGCAAAGGTATTTCGGAGGGAGGAAGAAGTTGGAGATGGCATGAATCTTCGTCAAAGTTCAGAATTTTTGTGGACTTATCACTAAATCTAGATTTTAGTATAAGTTTTAACTACTTGCACTTTTGATTAGATTAATACAGCTAAAAAGTTACCTTAAGATTATACGCTAGGCACGAGACCAAAGACCAAAAAGACAAATCGCCCTCGTAGCAGGCGATTTGTCTTTTTGGTCTTTGGTTTTAAGGCGATGCGCGTTTACGCGATCGCTTTGATTTCACGAATATAGTCATTTTCACTAATCTTTCCTGTTTGAAATTTCTCTTGCAAAGCCGCGATCGCAGGTGCGAGTTCTTTGTGCTTGTCGGTGATTGCCTTTTGCAGATCTTGAAAAGTGCGTTTTCCTTCTGATTTGGCGTTAGAAAATAGTTCTGCTAGTGTCACATCATCGATTTCGCAGCCTTCGGCAAAATATTGATTGGCGAGGTTACCAATTGCCCAAGTCATACTAAAGGCTGCGGAACCACTGATAATGCTCCCAGCTACAGGGATCAGCAGTACGATATTTGAAAGTGCGATTCTTGCCGCTGTAGCACCAACGCTACCAAACACAACTTTATTAAAATCTGGAGAAGCATGATTAGCAGGATATCCCCAAATTTTGCCAATTTTTTGCACAAGCTCTACTTGATCTTTATAAATCATCAGATGACTGACGGTGGCAAATCCAGGGGTGGGCATTGCGCCACCCACAGCGTGCATAATTGCAAATAGGCGCACATTGGTATTAACTGCTAATTCGCGCTTCTCAGGATCAGCGATCGCTTCCATCTGCTCTGAAATCGACATGTTTTGAGCAGCATCGACGATCGCAGTCAGTTTTTCAACCGTACC
Source organism: Pseudanabaena sp. OTE_75_metabat_487_sub (assembly GCA_031378395.1). Lineage (GTDB taxonomy): Bacteria > Cyanobacteriota > Cyanobacteriia > Pseudanabaenales > Pseudanabaenaceae > Pseudanabaena. The sequence goes on along the minus strand of JANNDZ010000446.1, from coordinate 4,821 downwards.
GTCCGCCAATGCAAATTTGTCTTGAAGCGTCCGCAAGAGTTCAGTTTCTGGTCTGCTGACATCATTATCGGCTTTTGCCATGATGTAGGCAGATTGATATAACTGCTCTTTGATCAAGGGACTATTAATTTTGTTAAGCAGATCATTGATGGAAATATGTTCTTCTAAAAGACGTTCGAGCGTAATCTCTTCTTGAAGATCTAGAGCAGCAATTGCCTCTTCTAGAATCGCTTTTTCTTGCTCATCTATATGATTGTCAGCGATCGCAACCTGTATCAAAATCATTAGACTAGCTAAGATCTCATCGCGATTAATCGCCGTCTCATCTAGCGATGTTGAATCAAAAACACTTTCCGCTTGGTGATCGGCGACAGTATATAGGCGGGTAAATTCTCCTGATGACCAGTCGCTTTGACTTGGCAAGCGTTCCAAGCGACTGTTTTGCGTTAAATCTTGCGTTAAAACAGACTGCAAATAGATATAACGACAGTCAATCTGAGTGAGATTGGTTGTGGCATCAATTGTCCATCGATCTAGACAAATCCCTGTAAATAGAGCGTTGCTGAAATCTGCACCGACGGCATTGGTCAAGGTGAGATTGGCACTTTCCAAGTTTGCACTTTTTAAGGTAGCGCCGCGCAAGTCTACTTCCCTTAAGTTTGCACCATTGAGGTCGGCTCCAATTAGATTTGCCCCTTGAAAGTCCATCCCCACATAGGATTGCTTTCTACCATTGCCTGTGACTAATAGATGCAATAAAGCTGGCTGGCTTAAAATCGAGCCACGATCTACTCTGGCTAGCAATAGCTGCTCGGCTTCATAAAAGCGCGATCGCATCAAAATTGCTTTTCTAAAGTCAGCATTATTTAATTGGGCTTGAGAAAAATTAGTGTTGGTGAGATCTGCCTCACGAAAACTTGTTCCTAAAAATGCGGCAATGGCTACAGCTTAATTATGATTGGCAGTATGTTCTACATCACCGGCTTCAGCCCTCACCGCGAGATTGATACCTAATCCGACCGCTCCCAAAGAACTCCATTCAGGAGCATTGGCGAACTGACATCCGATGAAGGCAGCCACGATCGCGATCGCGCCGACAAATGCACCCATAGCTTTCCCCCGAATCATCTCCGCACTTGCCACGATCGCCGCCACACCTCTCGCGATCACGAACGCTAAAAGTATGGCAAGAGTACTGGTAGCCAGCGACTCACTTAACAAACGATGAGAGGCAATGATTGAAGTTGCAATGACCGTCGCTAAGACCATGCCATTAAACAAGAAGCCATCTAGAACATTGAAACCTTGCCGCAAGGTAACTTGAGTCCCAAAAGCCAGCACAATCAGTAAAAGCGTGCCAGGAATTGTCTCTAGCCCTGTTCTTTCCGTCGTCTCTCTAGCGATCGCGGTACTCAGAAAAAACGAAAAAATGCCTGTCACGCTAGCAAGGGCAACCAATCCTGTGAGGGCGATCGCTTTCCGACTATCGGTCAACCCTGCTTTGGCGTTAGTAAAATTTGCATCCGTGAGATTTGCTCCTGTAAAGTCGGCACTACGTATGTCCGCACGACTAAAGTTAGCTCCTGTCAAGTCTTGTCCTTTAAAAGAACGTCCGCGCAAATATTCGCCTGCAAAGTTTTGTGGCATGTTAGTCCCAATCAAAATCAGCAATAGATTAACTAACTACGCATAATTAAAAGCTCAAAGCCAAAATCTATACCGCCCGCTAAGCGGGCGGTATAGATTTTGAGGGTTTATATCTAATTTTTGCTTAGCTACTTAATACTTTATTACCACATGGTTGTCGCCAGTCAAAAATCCAAACCCCCAGATGGTTTGTGAGAGAGTGTCCCAAAATGACACTCTCTCACAAACCATTTGAGATTGCGATATACTGCGTGCAGTAGTTTCTGTAAAAGCAAAATCAGGATGTTAAAGAACTTTTGGTATGCCTTATGCTTGAGTACAGAGGCGAAAGAAAAGCCGATTCGTGTTACAGCCCTAGGACAAGATCTGGTCGTTTATCGCAATAGTAAGCATAAAGCGATCGCCATGAGTGATTTGTGTGTTCATCGGGGCGGGGCGTTAAGTAGTGGCTGCGTGAAACATGACTCTGTTATATGTCCGTATCACGGTTGGGAATATAAATCTGATGGCACTTGTGTAAAGATTCCATCTTACCAAGAAGATATTCAAATTCCACGTAAGGCTCGTGTAGACAGCTATCCAACAGAAGAGAAATACGGTTTTATCTGGGCTTTCTTAGGCGATTTACCTGAAGATGAACGTCCACCTATGCCAGTCTTTTCGGAATATGAAGATCCTAAGTACAAGCCGTTGTGGGGAGATTACAAATGGGATGTGAATTATACTCGTGCTGTAGAGAATGGAATGGATATAGCCCATGCTCCCTTTGTTCATGCTGGCAGTTTTGGGAACCGCGATGAGCCTGAGGTAGAAAGCTATGAAGTTGAGAAGTTAGACTGGGGCGGTGATGCGACCGTATATTTAAATCTGCCACCATCGTCAGGGATTTGGGGTCTATTGCGTGGTGGTAAAGAACGTCCGCCTGTAAAAACAACGGGTGGCTATCGAATGCCAAACATTACTCGATTACAGGTATGTTTGCCCATCGGTGATTTTGTTCTCTATGTGTGCCATTTACCAGTCAGTGAGCATCATACGCGCAGTCTTTGGCTCCAGTTACGCAGCTTCTTTACAAATAAACTATTTGATCGTGATAGTGTAGGTCGTGTTATCAAGATTTTTGATGAAGATCGGCAGACAGTCTCAGAGCAACGTCCACAAATAGTCCCTTATGACCTCAGCGCAGAATTGCATGTAAGGAGCGATGCAATTCAAATTGATTTTCGGAAAATGAGGAACAAGTATATTGATATGGGTTGGGCGATCGATACTTCTCTCATTCAATCTGAATATGCCAATATGAAAGCTTTTGTCATTCCTTCTCCTGCAAGACGAGAAAATCCTGAGATGCAAAATTCATGGGTGATACAGGAAGTACCTACCATATCTGTATCTTCTTAACTATATGCAATTAATTCGTGATTTTGCCTTGATACCACTGCTTCTTTTATCTATAGTGACAGCTATAGTCCCTACAGCTATAGAGGCTAAATCCAATCCTCCCATCCCATTGAATCGTTATCAACTTGAGAATGGTTTGCGGGTATGGCATCAATATCGTCCTGACAGCAAATCTGCGATCGTTTATTTAGTGATCCAAACTGGTTCGCGAAATGAGACCGTTTTTAATAATGGGATTTCCCATTATGTTGAACATATGGTCTTTACAGGTACAGAACGTTGGACAGAGGAGCAAGTTAAAGATACGATCGCAAATATTGGTGGGTCGTGGAATGGCTGGACAAATAAAGAGCAGACTGCCTACTATGCTTTGGTTGCTGATCTTGATGTTGAAATCGCTTTGGATTGGCTATCGCAGATAGTTTTTCATCCGACATTTCCTGTGGATAAGGTTGAAAAAGAACGTCATGTTGTTTTTCAAGAGAAGGGAGGACAATATGGATGGTTTATCAACCAATTAGAAGCATGGGGCTATGGTTACGATCTATGGCGTGAGGTAGAAAAATCACTATTCCCAAATTCAACTTTGACGATGACGGTTATTGGGGAAGAGGATTCGCTAAAGCGGATTGATCGCAATATGTTACTTGATTATTACAAGCAACATTACAACACCAAAAATGCGACTCTAATCGTGGTTGGTAATGTTGAAGCATCGCAGTTGCGACCTTTGGTAGCAAAATACTTTGGTGATTTGCGATCGCAGGGTGAGCCTACCGCCATTGCGAAAGCAGTTTCTGCTGATAAAGGAGCTTATCGAGTCAAGGTTGCGGGCCCAATGCTCAATGATCAGATTCGCTTAATCACTGGTACGCAAACCGTTGGAGATGGTCATAACGATCTCTGGAGTCTTGATGTTTTAGCAAAAATGATGAGTCGCGATCTATCTGAAGAAATCCGCACAAAGCGTGGATTGGTTTACAGTCTATCTGCATTTAATAGCAGCTATCGTGACGTGGGATATTTTGCGGTTACTACGCGCTCTGAGGAGAAGCATCGCGATACGATTTTGCAGCTTGTAGATAGTTATATCGAGAATGTCCGTCAAGGAAAAATAGATGCGAAACGTTTGGCAGAGGCTAAGACGAGTTTGATTCGCTCTTGGTCAATCTCTAGGGAAAGTAATGGCGCGATCGCGGCTTCATTGATGTATTGGTCAGCAATACTTTCAGATACGGAACCTGTCCCAGATTATGTTACAGAGATTGAGAAAGTCTCGGCTCAGGATCTGGTGCGAGTTGTGCAAGCCTATTTTGTGCCACAGCGTCGGTTTGTAGCGATACATCAACCTGCTATCACTTTAATCTTTGGCTTGCAAGTTGCTGGAGTAATCGTAGTCATTTTAGGAGGATGGATTATGTATAGAGTGTGGCGACGTAAGCGAAAAAAGAGAGCCCAAAACCCTTAAGCTTATGCCCCGCAGGGGCTCAACCTTAAGGGTTTTGGGCATTAATACCAATGCTCAAATTGGCAGCGCCAGTTAGAGCATTGGTATTAATGGCTTGCTCATGTATAATCCTTTCCTATTTGCACAGCTTAATTTCTATGGTTGCCAACCTTGTAAAGCCAATAGCAGACAATTTTTGGAGCGAATATAATATTCGCTTAGAGCCTTGGAGTATGGGATATGATGCACCTGTCAGCATTAATCCTGAAGAAATCCCCACCAGTGATAGGGTAAATACTGAAGTTGAGTTTGGTAATGGTGAATGG
>JANNDZ010000605.1:0-2439 GCA_031378395.1 Pseudanabaena sp. OTE_75_metabat_487_sub | reverse complement strand
GGCAGGGGCGCGAAACCTGCGCCGTCAGCTAGATAACGCTGATTACTGCCCAAATTTGCAAATCCTCGCTAGCGAATTGCGGACTTATCCTGATGTCGAGCAGGAGATCTATCGCTGCATTGATGAAGGCGGAAATGTTTTAGATCGAGCCTCAGTGCGCTTAGGGGAAATTCGCCATGAGCTAACCTCGGTGCGCGATCAAATTATTACCAAGCTGCAAAACATTATGCAGCGCAATGCTAGCTCACTACAGGAGCAGATCATTACCCAACGGAGCGATCGCTATGTACTGTCGGTAAAGTCGCCACAACGCGATCGCGTCCCAGGGGTGATTCACGATACTTCTAGTACGGGGATGACTTTATTTGTAGAACCGAACTCGGTAGTGCAATCTAATAACCGCTTGCGTCAACTGTTAAAAATGGAGCAAGCCCAGATCGAGATTATTTTGGCGGAGCTTAGTGCCAAGATCACAGCGATTGCTGAAGATTTACAAAGATTGCTGATTATTGTTACAAAGATCGATCTGGCTGTGGCAAGGGCACGTTATGGCTATTGGCTAGGAGCGAATCCACCGCATTTTTTGGAGGGTGAAGCGATCGTTTTGCGCCAATTGCGTCATCCTTTACTAGTATGGCAACAAAAAAACGAAGAAGGTCGCGAAGTCGTACCTGTGGATGTGTTAATCTCTCCGCAGATTTCCGTAGTTGTGATTACGGGACCAAATACAGGCGGTAAAACTGCGACACTGAAAACTTTTGGATTAGCTGCATTAATGGCAAAAGCAGGAATGTTCATTCCTGCTAAAGAGCCTGTGGAAATGCCTTGGTTTGATCTTGTGCTTGCTGATATTGGCGATGAGCAGTCGTTGCAGCAAAATTTATCGACTTTTTCGGGACATATTCGTCGTATTGGCAGGATTTTAGACTCGCTTTCGCCCCAGTCTCTAGTTTTGCTCGATGAAGTTGGTGCTGGCACTGATCCATCGGAGGGCAGCGCGATTGCAACGGCTTTATTGGAATACCTAGGCGAACATACAAGACTTGCGATCGCAACGACTCACTTTGGCGAACTCAAGGCGCTGAAATACCAAAATCCCAAATTTGAAAATGCTTCCGTAGAATTTGACGATGCTTCTCTTGCGCCCACCTATCGACTGTTGTGGGGTATCCCTGGGCGTTCTAATGCTCTAGCGATCGCAGGACGTTTGGGCTTGTCACAGGAAATTATCGAAGCAGCGCAAGTGCGCGTGGGTATCGGTTCTACAGAAATGAATGATGTAATTGCCGAATTGGAAGCCCAACGGCGCGAACAAACTCAAAAAACCGAAGCTGCTGCGAATTTACTTGTAGATACCGAACGTTTGCATAATGAGATTTTGGATCGGGCTGAAAAAATGCGATCGCAGGCTAGAGAATTGCGTGAGCGTCAGGAAAAAGAGGTAAATGCGGCGATCGCCCAAGCCCAAAAAGAAGTTGGTCGCGTCATCCGTAAACTGCAAAAAGGTGAGCAACTAGGCGAGCAAGTGGCTGCGGATGTGCAACGTACTGAGCAGAGAATCGGCGAACTAACCAAGCGTCATCTACCTGTTGTCCCTGAAGAAAAAATCGAGGTACAGCTAAAAGTAGGCGATCGGGTGCGGATTCCCAAATTTGGCAAGATCGCGCAAGTATTGACAGTTCCAAATAGTTCTGGCGAATTTTCAGTGCGTCTGGGGACGATGAAACTAACTGTGAATATTACCGACACTGAAAAGGTTTAAAGTAAAATTGAAACGATTTAAATTAAAGGCGGCGCTTCGCGCCGCCTTTAGTATTTGGATTTTAAAAATATGCTGCAATTTTTTGAGTTTGAAGCCGATTTTGTCGCTGCCTTGCGTTGTATCCCCATGCAAGTACGTTACAAACTAGACACATGCGGTATAAAGCTCAAACTGCAACATTGGCATAGTTTTTCAACTATTCAACGTCAAAAACTAATTGATTTGCCTTGTGAGACTGGCAGAGAAATTCAAGATTATCGAGAAAAGCTGCGATCGCAAGTTTTTCAATATTTCAATACCTATCCGAGCGATTTGCCAATTGACGAAAAACCTGCATGGATGCAAATTGAAGAGATCCCCATCAGCGTTGTTCAGCACGTGCAGGAATTAAACTTTGCGATCGCCCTAATTCAATGGCAAAATCTCACTCCACTGCAACGTTTTGCCCTCATTAAGCTCAGTACATCCAATCACGAAAACAATAATTTTTTGCCAGCTCTACAAGAATTTGGACTAAGCCCATAAAAAAAGGAGTGCCAAGCACTCCTTTTTCTTTATGAAAGTTGACTTAAACGATAGCCAACACCATGAATCGTCTCGATCAAATTGTGAGGAGCAGCAGCACCCTTTAACTTGTTCCGCAGACTCTTGATCGTGGCATTGATCGTGTCCTCTCT
>JANNDZ010000399.1:0-1892 GCA_031378395.1 Pseudanabaena sp. OTE_75_metabat_487_sub | reverse complement strand
GGTGTAGGTGTAACAGGCTTCAGGGAAATATTATTCGCTTGAAGCCAGTCTTTGCCAACCCGAACAGTAATATCCGATTCAATATCTCCAGTTGACTCGATTACTACTTCACCAATAAAACAATAACTAAAAAACAAGAGGTGGTGCAAAGCACCACCTCTTGTTTTTTAGATTTTACTCCGTCTAACAAAAAGTTAGACGTTTGTGCTTTGGCGGACGATTTTGGTGAAGAGAAAGTCAGGTAAAAGCTTGCGCATAAATAATAATTGCTTAGCAAGTGGATCGGCGGGATAACGCAATTTCCATGATTTATCGGTGCTAGCCGTATAGATAGTTTTGGCGACAACTTCAGGTGATGCTCCTGTTGTGCCGATCTTATTGAGTTTCGTTAAAATGCGATCGCTAAATTCGTCATATTCTGGAAAATCAGGATTACTGGTGCGGTCTGCTGATCGCTCATAAAAGTCCGTCTTAATTGGACCTGGTTCTACAATTTTGACGCGAATATTGAAAGCAAGAAGTTCATGCTGCAAGGATTCCGAAAATCCTTCCACAGCCCATTTCGTGGCGTGATAAAGGCTATAGAGAGGGAAGGCGACGCGCCCACCAATAGAGGCTACGTTCACGATTACACCCTGCTTGCGATCGCGAAAATGAGGCAGTACTGCGCGAGTAGTTTCCATCAGTCCAAATACATTTGTCTCAAATTGACGCTGAATTTGCTCAGGGGTGGAAGTCTCAAATGCGCCTAACATACCATAGCCAGCATTATTTACCAGCACATTGATCGCTCCAAATCTGGCGATAGTATCCGCAACTGCATCGGCGATTGTATGGCGATCGGTAACATCAAGTTTTAGACAAATTATGCGATCGAGACTTGCCAGGCTATTGGATCGGTTTATTTCTTTGTCAGGCGATCGCATTGTGGCGGCGACATTCCAGCCTTGCTTTTGGAAATAAAGAGCGGTTGATCTGCCAATTCCAGATGAGGCTCCAGTAATGAATACAGTTTTAGTCATGTTTTTTATTTGCAGCAATTTACAATCAAAAGAATCACCAAATTTTTTAAAGTGCTGCAAAGTAGCACTTTAAAAAATTTTGGTTTTGGTTAAGCAACCTTGGCAAACAATTTAGCAATCGGGAGATCGGGGCTATCTGCTCCAACCACAATTTCCACTAACTTATTTTTTGCTGCGTCTTCAAACAACGCCTCGACCGTCACTTGGGCAACTTTAGTACGAGGAATGCTCCCTTCAAACAAAGTGTCAGCGCTAGACATTACCAAGCCACCAATTTTTTCATAATTTAGCAATCCACCAGGACGAACGATGGTATAGGTCAAACCACTATTTTGCAAATATTCTTCTGCTTGTTTTTTCCAGAAAAGTACTAGCCAGAACAGATTTAAAGGATGGAAAAATTTTGATACACATAGAGAAGAAACGATAGCAAAATGTTTGATTTTTTTTGCTTTCGCTGCATTCACTAAGTTCTTTGTGCCAATGTAATCCACCAAATATGGCTCCATGGCATTTAGGCTCGGCTTCGCACCAGTTGCACATACCACCACATCGCAATCTGCGATCGCCTCTGCTAATGTGTCTGCAAAAAGGATATTTCCTTGAACTAATTCAACTTCGGGCGGTAGAATTTTTTTAGCGCTTTCTAGGTCACGGACTAAGGCTCTTACTGGAATATTGCGCTTAACTAATTCGGAGACAATATGCCGTCCTGTTTGACCTGTGGCTCCTGCTACAAATGCTTTCATAGATTAGTTCTCAAAAAATTTGCCGAGTAATATCTCATTGTAATCTGAAACCAATTTTAGGATTTTCATCGCCTGCGGCGCAGAAAATCCTAAAGCCCAAAAGAGTAGTGGGGGGGGGGGG
>JANNDZ010000391.1:0-1552 GCA_031378395.1 Pseudanabaena sp. OTE_75_metabat_487_sub | reverse complement strand
TGCGCTCAAACCCGAACCAATAAAACTTTTAAAAGTTTTATTGGTTCGGGTTTGAGCGCAAAGCGCTGAAGGATCGCTATATTAAAAATTATTTACTTAGAGGGTGATCTAGTCGTAAGAATATATTTAAGGAATGAATAGGTCTCAGATTTAGAAAGTCTAAACTGCTCTCCTGAATGTTCAATAATATACTCGCCTAGCACCTCTCCACAGACTGTGCAGGTGTATGTGCCAATCACAAGTATATCAATACTCAGTTGGCGAATTTGTTCTTCTAACCAATTATCCCGAAGCTCTAAGATATTATCAAAATAAGCTGAAATCATTACTATCTCCCTATTGATATGATTGCAAAAATTATAGTAGAGGCTATGGCTTAATATCCAAGGCTTGTCTTAACTGCTCCTCTGAAAAAGAAGTTAGGAATGAAAATCAAATAACCTGTGCAGATAAAACCCAAAATCGTTTTGTCGGCTGAAGCCCGCCGAAACGATTTTGGGTTTTATTAAATTTCTGATCCTTACTAGACCTAATGGTAGAGGATCGCGACTAATAGTTTTTACATGAGCAGATGTAAGATACGCCCGAAAATCGGGTTGATTAGAGAGATAGGTTTTGAAATTTGCAGGACTAATCCTTTGAGAGGGAGGAGATTTCAAATGTTTTTCCAAGGACGAGGAAGAGCAACAGCAAGAGTAGGAAATTAAGGAGATCGCCTAGAACTCATGACTTGTGGTAATAGCTATAGATGACTTTTATTTTTGCTAAAGCTGCCTCGCCACCGTCTTAATCGTATTGCGTAACCATTGATGCTCTTCATCGCGATCGCTCAACACACTCCACAACATAGAAACAGTCCAAGATGGCGTTTTGATTGGCAGTTCAAAAATAGTGAGATTGCAGGACTTAGCCATATTCAGGGCAATGCGTTGAGGCACAGCCGCAACTAGATCGCTAGAAGCGATCGCAAAGGGCAGAACCAACATGTGCGGAGTGATTAAAGCAATTCGCCGTTGTAAATTTTGTGCTTGCAAGGCTTGATCGATTGCACCAGTGCGATCGCGCCGTAAGGTCATAAGCGCATGAGATAGTTGAGAAAATGCTTCCAAACTCATCGTTCCATTTTTCAATGCAGAATGCCCTTGACGAACAATTCCCACAAATCGTTCTTGAAAAATTGGTTCTATTTGAGTCTGTCTGGGCGGATTGGGGAAAACTCCTAAAGCGACATCAATCGCGCCATGTTCTAACAAATCACCGATACTATCCTTCTCAAACCCAATTGTATTGAAGTTAATGAATGGCGCATTTTGCTGACAATATTGTAAAAGCGGTGGCAAGATTACAAAGCTGCTGTAATCAGCACTGCCAATACTAAAAGTGCGATCGCTATTAGTCGCATCAAAGGATTGACTAGAAACGATCGTGTGGCGAATCTGTTGTAAAGCTGCCAAAATACTGGGCGCGATCGCCTGAGCCTTCACGGTTGGTTGCATTTGTCTCCCCAATCGCACAAATAAATCATCCTCAAATAACCCTCGCAACCGATTGA
>JANNDZ010000348.1:0-3640 GCA_031378395.1 Pseudanabaena sp. OTE_75_metabat_487_sub | reverse complement strand
CTTTCTGTATAGGTGATAACTGGCGAGGAGGACGGTGAGAGCGACTCGTTGAGGATGTTGTTGGAGATGCTGTTGAGGCGATTGGACGGGTTTGGTTAGATCGGCGATCGCGGTTGGGAATAGTTCGATTGGAGTTTGATGGCGATCTGGAAACATTTCTGGATTGGGTTGGCTGGCTGTATGCTTGTTGAGCTAGATGGGTTTCGAGTTCGGCATGGGTAGGAAGACTGAAAAAATCAGCATCTGTTTCGTAAATTTCGACGCGACGCTTGGGTAAATTGGGCAAATCAATTTGAGGTTTGGGAATATCAGAGAGGGTCAGTTCAATTTGTTCGATTAATGGCTCGCTCACTGGTTCAATTACAGGCATGTCTTCTTCTAATCCCTGTAATGTCCAATTTCGTTCTGCCTTCGCTCCACCTAAGCGTAAGCAATTACCCGCATGATCGAGAATCAATGCTTTGCGACCGCCTTTAGAACGTAGCCCACGACCGAGCATTTGCAGGTGCAAGGCAACGGATTTGGTAGGACGGCATAGTTGGATCACTTCAATTTCGGGAAAATCAAATCCTTCAGTGAACAGATTAACATTGCAGAGTACGAGGGTCTGCCCCGCACGAAACCGCTCAAGGATGGCTTGACGCTCTTTGGTGGCAGTTTCGCCATCGATATGTTCGGCGGCAATGCCTGCGGTGCGGTAACGCTCTGCGATCGCTTTGGAATGGTCTAGGTTAATCGCGAATACGACACAACGTTTTTGATGGGCATGGCGCAAATATGCATCCACGGCACAACCCGCCACATAGCGACGATCGATGCGCTCAGCTAGGTCAGCGGAATTAAAATCTCCTCCTGCAATGCGAATCCCTTCTTCTGTAGGTAAAAAGCTTTCGGGTGCAAGCACATCATAATCCGCGAGAAATCCTCTCCAAATTAATTCGGATACAGAAGGCCCCACCACCAATGCTTCATAAAGGCGATCAAATCCTCTTCCATCTAACCGAGAAGGTGTGGCTGTCACTCCCAAAATCAATGCTTCGGGAAAATGGCGCAAAATTGTTAGATAACTAGGCGCAAGAGAAAGGTGCGCTTCATCAATAATCACGAGGGCGATCGCACCCAAATCTACTTCTTGTTTTTCGAGTCGTTTTACCAAAGTTTGGACTGAAGCACATTGCACGGGATGCTCTAGGTGCATAGGTTGATCGGCTTTGATAATGCCAATGGGCGATCGCAGTGTTTGTTCTAGGGTTTTTCGCGCCTGCCAGAGTAATTCTTCTCGGTGAACCAATAAGAGAACGCGCTGATTGCGATCGTCGAAATGTTTAGCGAGTTCGCTAAAGGTGCGTGTCTTTCCTGAACCTGTTGGCATAGCTAGCAAAATAGCTCGCTTGCCTAATCGCCAAGTTGCATAAATTTCAGAGATCACCCGCTGTTGATAGTCTCGTAGCTCGGACATCGCACGCCTCAAAAAAATCCCTTGTATTATGCCAGAAGTTTCTCAAATCGCAGCATTGACTTTGCACTCAAGCAGTAGCCTTGCACTCAAGTGCGGGCTAAAAGCTCGAACCCGTTGAAACAGGTTGCTTAATAGTATTCTGTAGTCCACTTCAGTGGACTTGAGCTTTTAGCCAAGAACTTGAGTTCTTGGTTTATTTGCGTAAGTTCTAGGTGATTCTTATATGGCATCCTAAAGATTGTCCATCACATAGAATCTATTCATGAACAAGCGCGTAACGTTAATCATTTCAGGTGGACAAACTGGTGCAGATTGGGGCGGGTTGCTGGCGGCGGCAGACTTGGGGCTTGCTACGGGTGGGCTAGCACCTAAGGGCTACCGTACTGAGTTAGGTGAAAATTTAGAGCTTGCCAAGTTTGGTTTACAGGAAGCCGATCGCACCGACTATAAGGTTCGCACTGTCCACAATGTCCAAGCTGCTGATGCAACGGTTATTTTTGCCGATCGCCTTCATAGTGATGGAACAAAGTTAACCATTGAATCTTGCATCAAATATGCAAAGCCTTATCTCATCAATCCTGATGCGCTCACCTTGCATGATTGGCTAATTGCTCAGCAAGTCAAGGTGCTAAATGTGGCGGGTAATCGGGAGTCAGTTGCTGAGGGGATAGGCGATCGCACAAGGCAAGTTGTGAGGGATGCTCTGAGTTTATGCGTTATAAATGGCAAACTGATTCAAGGGCATCGTGTTGCTTCGGGGCTTTCAGAGAATAGTCCTTATGCTGAAGGTTCAATCTCGATGCAAATTCCCTTCTTCCAAAATCTAGGATTAGATCTATCGCCCTATTTTCGAGGCACTTTAAATATTGATATCTCACCTTACACTTACACCATCCAGAAGTCCCAGTACACTTTTCGACAAGTAGATTGGACAACTAAGCATCCACCTGAAGATTTTTCCTTTGTTTCCTGTCAAGTTCTTTATAAGGGCGATCGCTATGATGGTTGGGTGTACTATCCTCATCCTGAAACGAAGCTGCGCCATTTCCAAAATCCATCGGTGCTAGAGGTGATCGCTTTGCCTATTGCCGATCTTGTCTATGGAGAGTCTTTGCAGTTGCTCATTATTTCACAGGAAATTAGTCTGCTTTGTACTTCTTCTAATCGAAAAGCTAGTTTAGGAATAGATCGGGGGCGCTTTATCGTTCCTGAAGATTTTAAAGATTCTATTTTTTGAGAGACAAATTCATAGGAATGCGATCGCCTTACTCAGACTCCAAATATTCCGCTTGGCGATCGCCTAGAAATCACGACTCACAGTAATAGCGATCGCGCCTTACAAACTTGAGAAGATAATTGTTGAGGCGAATCGCTCTTTAAAACCCATCAAATCATTTGAAAATATTTGTTGTTGGGTGAAATAGTATCGTTAAGCACGCATCCAGAATCCCAATGACAACGGTAGTATTTTGCGCTCCGAAGACAAAGCTAGGGTAGCGTCATTAAAGACCTACTTTTTTACTTTTTTCATATTCTTTTTTAAACGAGCTAATTCAGCTTTTAAAAAGAGTATTTGTGGATGTTTAGGAGCTAATAAATGATTAAAGAGAAATAATGTTTCTTCATAGACTGCGACTGCTTGAGGAAACTGTTGACATTTTTCATAAAGTTTTCCTAGCGTCCAAATACGATCGGCATATGATTTATTTTGAGTCTCTTGACGTTCGCGTTTAATGGCTTTCCATCTTTCTAATAATGAAATTGCTTCTGAATTCCGTTTTTGACTTTTATAAAGTTCTGCTAAATTATCTAGACTAGTAGCAGTATTAGGATGATTTTCTCCCAATTGCTCTTCATAGATTTTCAGTGCGCGAAGATGGAGAGATTCTGCCTCATCATATCGTCCTTTATCTTGATAAAGTCCCGCTAAATTATTCAGGCTATTGGCAGTATAAGGATGATTTTCTCCTAATTGCTCTTCACTGATTTTCAGTGAGCGAAGATAGAGGGATTCTGCTTCATCATATCGTCCTTTATCTTGATAAGGGACTTGCAAGAAATAAATAAATCCAAAAGCACTTTATGGGATATTTAATATATTTGGCATAAAGTGATAAAACTTACAGACACGCTCAAGACACTATTTCAAGAAACAGCAAAACAACTTAAAGGTAGTGAGCA
>JANNDZ010000295.1:0-8774 GCA_031378395.1 Pseudanabaena sp. OTE_75_metabat_487_sub | reverse complement strand
CTTACTTTTCACGGCATTTTTGAAAGGTAAACCAGAAGAGCCTTTCAAGTAAAAGGTACAGATGGAGTTAGAGTAGAAAAAAACAAGAAAAAGGAGGCAAGAAAAAAATGATGAACTGGTGGGACAAGAATTTTGCAAGTTGTGAATTAGGAGATGAGAGACTAAGCGATAGAGCCTACTCAATCGGGAAAAAACTAAGCCAAGGATTTTGGAAAGCGTTGTCTGAGATATTTAAAAGTGGCTCTGAGTTAAAAAGAGCTTATGAGTTTTCGCCAATCGGAAAACAGAATTTAGCAAGATCATAAAACCGCACTGTCAAATGACTAGTGAAGCCGTGGAAGAACAAGAAGTGGTCTTATGCATAGGAGATACAACGTATCTAGATTATGGCAAAATCAAAGCGAAACGGGAAGGGTATGGACCAACAGGAAACGGCGGGAACGGATTAATTCTGCATAGTGCCTTAGCGATCGCCCCCGAACAAGGACAAGTAATCGGTTTGTTATGGCAAAAACTGTGAAACCGCGAACCAAAAGCAAAGCCACCGCAAGATGAAACCGCAACAGCGAAAAAACAACGACAGACGCTTGCCCGAAAAGCATCCCGACAAAGGTTATTCAAAGACAAAGAGTCTTATCGATGGGTAGAAGCGATGACCGAAGTCGAGTATCAAGTAAGTAGCAGCACCCATGTAATTCATATTTTCGACCGCGAAGGAGATATCACCGAAGTATTCGACCAAGTACGACAACTGAAACATACAGGGGTATTAGTAAGAGCAGCCCATGACCGTAGCTTAGACCAAAATAGCGAACGACTATGGCAAAAACTGGATTCGCAACCCGTACGATTTGAACAGGAAATCAAAGTACCAGAGACTGGTAAACGTAAAGCCCGAATCGCCAAATTAGCAGTACGATTCTCTAAGGTTCAACTACGGGATCCCTATCGTTTTGACAATCGTGACCCATTACCAGTTTATGCTGTCTATGCCACGGAAATCGATTGCCCTGAAGGTGAAACCCCTTTGGAATGGATGCTCCTGACCACTGAAGTTGTAGAAGAACTAGAAACGGCTATGAAGATTTTACGTTGGTATACTTACCGTTGGCGTGTGGAAGATTTCCATAAAATCTTTAAGTCTGGCTGTCAGTGTGAGCGCTATAGACTTGCTGCTGAAGGGATGAAGACATTGTTAGGCTTTTTAAGTGTCTGTGCGGTCGAACTTTTACAGGTTACTTATCTCCATCTCAATCAACCTGATGCTCCTGCCGTTGAGATTCTTTCTCCTCTCCAAATTCAGGTTTTAAAGGCTCGATTCCCTAAATTTCCTCCTGTCTTAACTGTTGCTTGGGCTATCGAGTCGATTGCTTTCCTTGGCGGTTATCTTGAGCATCGTCGCAAATCTCCCATTGGTATTCAAGTCCTCTGGCGTGGTTGGTCTAATTTACGTGAACTTTGCCATGGCTGGCTTCTTGCTCAATTTCATACTTAACGGGAAAAGTAAGGACTCTATCGTATCCATTGAATAATTACCTCTTGCAATTGGATCGCAAATAATTAGTTTGATTTGATATCTCTCTAATGAAATTTGAGCAAACTCGCGCTTAAAGAATGATTCGTAAACACCCACTGGCACTGCTAAATACAAAATGCGTGTTGAGTCAGCAATTTCTAAGGCAAGACGATAATTCAAAAACTGCCCTAATGCAGCATGATAATCCGTCAATGGCGAATCACTCAAAAAGGTTTTAATTTCAACGGCAATTTTTTCTTTGCCGCGCTCTGCTGCTAACAATTGCTCTGCGCCCAAATCAATTTCAAACTTAGTTCCACCAATATCCAGTCGTAGCGGATCATCAGTTATATTCCACTGCTCCTTTTCTAAAGCAACCCTAACTACAGCATGAAATCTGTCTTTAGCAGCCATTGTTGTCTTTACTATATTTTATCTTCAATTATAAAGTAATCGCTTTTCTAAATATCTCAAATCCTAAAATAGTCAAGCATCGATCGCCGTTCTAGTTATTGCTTTCTGGCTGATGTGATCGCAGTTCTAGTTATTGATTTTTGGCTGATGCGATTTCTTTATATATTTATTGTCTATAATCAATTACTAACCGCGATATTTGATCCTTTTAATCACAATGATAGCCACACTCTGTGCAATCCTAAAAAATGGAGTCATATTTGATATAAAAAACTGGAGTAGAGTTTTATCTAGCGCCGAAAAACTACCTGATATTATTGATAAACTCTTTTCGATTTTAAGCGATCGCAAAGTTGATTACATTGCTGTAGTAGGAATTGGCGCTGGTCAGTTAAAGCGTGAGGTGTAAAACATAGAGGCGGAGCCAAGGAGAGACCCATGAAATGTCCACACTGCCAAAGCCAAAAGATCGTCAAGAATGGCAAAGATTACCGCCAAGACGAAAAAGCTATCCAGAATTATTTATGCAAATAGTGCAATCGCACTATCATTCCAAATCACTAAACAGCGATCGCCCTATTAATAAAATAACAAACGGCGATCTCCTATTCATCAAAAGTTAAAGTAAGGTGATCGCCCCGTCATTCAAATCCGCAAAAAGCGATCACCTATCTAACAAAAATAATGCGGCCAGCAAATCATTTGGGGATCATGAAGCTTAATTGAATGATGTCTTTGTGCTGATCGCATAGAATTATCAATTGGATGCCCACTTCGTAAGATTAAGATATGGACTTTACTTGATTTTTGAAAGTCGATCTTTTGCTATTTTTTCTAATTTGCTATTGTTAAGTTTTTTTGCCAAATTATATAGCTTCTCAAAATCTCGTATAGCTGCATTATCATTACCCAATTTAATGTAAAGGTTTCCACGCTCTAAATAAGCTTCTGAATAGTCAATATTAAGCTTTATAGCTTGGCTAAAGTCTGAAAGTGCTTCTTGAGTATTCCCCATATCTGTAAGAATTAATCCTCGATTGTAATAGGCTCTAGCATAGTTAGGATCGATTTTAATAGCTGTTGACAGGTCTAAAATTCCAGATTTTTTGTCTCCTAAATTCACACGAGCATTTGCTCGATTGTTGTAGGCACGAGAGTTATTAGGATCGATTTCAATAGAACGATTAAGATCTATTATGGCATCTTTATATTTTCCCAAATCAAGAAGAAGACCACCTCGATTTGTATAAAACTCAGTATTATTCGGATCTAATTTGATTCCTATAGAGTAGTATTTGAAAGCTTCTTCATAGTTTCCTTGTTCCTCAAAGCTTAGACCATTTTGAAGAAAATCAAGACTACTAACTTTAGGAATACCATTGTTTGGACATGGATCTCTGTCTGCCTGTTTGAGTGGCACTTTGATAAACCATAACGTATTAGTTTTTTCAACTTTTACAATAAGTCTATAAAGTTTCCAAAATCCATCCATTTCTAAGGCTTCTACTGCAGCCAACCCATTTCCTTTAGAGCCTGAAAGTTGAACAAATAGGCAGGCTGTACCATTATCAATTGACTGTGTTATCTCCCCTTGCGATATTCCCGCATTTATAGGCTGTCCAAGTTCTTTTATAATGTCTGGATCTCGCTGTATTTCTGTTAAAGCCATCTTATAAGGTTCGGAAGAAGTCAAAAAGCTAAAAACAAGAAGAATTGTGCTGCCAATCATTAAAAAAAATGAAATTATTGGAATGATTGCCAACTTCCAGTTAAGTTTCTTAAATATCTTTGACCATGCTATAAAAAGTTTAACAATAGCCACAATTTGAATAAATGGAATCAACAGAACGATAAACCACCACCATGCTTCATCGCCAGCTTTGTAAATCAGAATGGGGCTAAATGGAGTCCAAGATAACCAAGATTGCTTAAGTCCAATCCGACGACAGATTAGTTGAAGAGAATAACCATAAGTCACATATAGAGCAATAACAATAAAAATCAAGATTCCCATATCTCAAAAGCCTTAAAAACGATTTGCTACATTCTCATAAATCTCGATTTTGTAGAGCTATGCAGATATCTTTACAAACCAATATTCCGTTAGGAGCTTCACTTTTATGTGTATCATTTGCTGCATTTTGAGTTTAAAACTGTTTGCCGATGAGTTATTAATTCAAACGCGATATTTTTGTTGTTCTCAATAGCCGATTAGCGACAAGCAATTCGGGAATCATTTGCTTAAGTTTATTAGTCAGGCGATCAAGGTTATCGGCTTCTGTCACCAAGCCAAGAATATCTGAACTTTCAGCAACCCAGACTTGAATTTCTTGATCCCAGAATGCCTCTATCTTGTAGTGATTGGTCATATAAACGAAACGGTTCAAAAAGACTTGCAATTAAGTATAGCGTTTTTGCTTGGGGCAAGTTTCAAGCGATCGCCAAAATACTAAAATTTTTCTAGTAAGATGAAGAAAAGTTTAATAAATTTATGACTTTATCAATAGAGAAACAGCAAAGAAAATCTCTGACATTTTCCGCGATTTTATACTGGGAAGAAGATGTCTATGTGGCTGAATGTCCAGAAGTTGGTACTGCTAGTCAAGGTGAAACTATCGAAGAAGCGATCGCCAATCTCAGAGAAGCAACAGAGTTATATCTAGAAGAGTTTCCGCAATAAAAAAGAGGGCATATGCCCTCTTTTTTATTGCTTTGTTTTATGAATTATACAGAAGCCAAGAAGGTCTTCTTGTATTCAACAAGTGCTTCCTTCAAGATTTTTTCGGCTTCGTCAGAAAGCTTCTTCTCAGACTTGATGATTTCGCCGTACTTAGGCTTGCTGGTTGCCAAGTAGTTACGCAGACCCTTGTTGAATGCGCCAACTTGAGCAACTTCGAGTTCATCAAGATAGCCATTAATAGCAGTGTAGATAATCGCCACTTGATCGCCTACAGGCAATGGCGAGTATTGAGGCTGCTTGAGAATTTCGCGGAGACGCACACCACGGGCTAGTTGAGCTTGAGTGGTTTTGTCCAAATCAGATGCAAACTGAGCGAAAGCTACGAGGTCATCGTACTGAGCCAATTCCAGCTTGATCTTACCAGCCACCTGTTTCATCGCCTTGATTTGCGCCGCCGAACCAACACGGGATACGGAGATACCAGGGTTGATCGCAGGACGAATACCAGCGTTGAAGAGGTCAGAGGACAAGAAGATTTGACCATCAGTAATCGAAATTACGTTGGTAGGAATGTATGCCGATACGTCACCCGCTTGGGTTTCGATGATAGGCAATGCGGTCATCGAGCCGCCGCCGAGTTCGTCACTCAACTTCGCTGCACGTTCGAGCAAGCGAGAGTGTAAGTAGAATACGTCTCCAGGATAGGCTTCACGACCTGGTGGACGACGGAGCAAGAGAGCCATTTGGCGATAAGCTTGGGCTTGTTTGGACAAGTCATCATATACGATCAGAGTGCCTTGACCTTTGTACATGAAGTACTCAGCCAATGCTGCGCCTGTATAAGGAGCGAGGTATTGCAAGGTAGCAGGATCGTTGGCGCTTGCCATAACGACGATCGTGTATTCCATTGCGCCGCTTTCACGAAGTTTGTTAACTACGTTGGCAACGGTCGAAGCTTTCTGCCCGATCGCAACATATACGCAGATACAATCCAAACCTTTTTGGTTGATAATCGTGTCGATCGCAACCGAGGTCTTACCCGTTTGGCGATCGCCAATGATCAATTCGCGTTGACCACGGCCAACAGGAATCATCGCATCAATTGCGGTAATACCAGTTTGCAGAGGTTCAAATACGGATTTACGAGCAATAATGCCAGGGGCAGGAGATTCGATTAAACGAAATTCAGATGCTTTGATTTCGCCTTTGCCATCTATGGGTTGAGCCAAACCATCAACAACGCGACCAATAAATCCTTCGCCTACGGGAACTTGAGCAATACGTCCAGTTGCTTTAACCGAGCTACCTTCAGCGATTTTGCGACCTTCACCCATCAACACAACACCAACGTTGTCTTCTTCAAGGTTCAGCGCAATGCCGACAGTACCATCTTCAAATTCCAGCAACTCGCCAGCCATGCACTGTTCCAAGCCATAGACACGAGCGATACCGTCACCGACTTGCAGGACAGTACCAACGTTAGAAACTTGCAGCTCTTGGTTATAATTAGCAATTTGCTGCTTGATAATATTGCTTATTTCGTCAGGTCTGATGCTAACCATAGTTGTGTTTTACCAGTTATCAGCGATCGATTTGTTTTTAATGTTTTGAGAATTAGCTATTAGCAATTAACTATTAGCCTTTGATGATTGGATCGTAATTCGTAATTACTCTTACTTTCTAAACGCCTGCGGTTAAGCTTGTCTTAAGACGACGTAGCTGTCCACGAATGCTGGCATCTACTACCTGAGAGCCAACTTTGATGATTACGCCACCAATCAAATCAGGATTGATGGCTATGTCAAGTTGGACACTCTTAGATTTAGTCATCGCTTTGACGCGATCGCGAAGGCTATCTTCTTGGGATCTGCTCAATTTCAAAGCAGATGTGATTTCCGCAAGAGCCACACCATCAATCACACGCAATAAAGCTTGAAACTGACTGATAATTTCGCTCAAGAAGGCAATGCGTTTGCGATCCACTAATAGAAGTAGAAAGCTTTTGGTCAAAACGTTAACCGAAGGACCAAATGCACTTTCAATTACACCTTTTTTGACATTTGCACCAACGAGAGGACTTGCGAAAAGTTGAGTTAACTCAACTGAATCAGCAAGAGTTTCGCTAATTAAACGAACATCTTTGGCGATCTCATCTAAATGATTTTGCTCTTGAGCCAAGGACATCAAAGCGTCAGCATAAGGAGCAACGACGGCTTGACTAACAGAACTAGATTTCATGTTTTCTCCTAGTCAGAACTCAAAAGGGCAATGCTACGGTCAATCAACTCAATTTGAGTAGATTCACTCAAACCGCGATCGAAGTATGACTGCACGCTAGCAAGAGCTTTGTCGGCAACTTGCTGACGCAATTGCACGATTACTCGTTCTTGTTCCGTGGAAATCTCTTGATCGGCAGATTCTCTCAAGCGAGCGATATCTACATCTACCGTTGCCAAAATTAAATCAGCCGCGTTTTTAGCATCAGTTTCAGCTTGTTTACGCAAGTTATCTGCTTCAGTCTTTGCCTGAGCCAATTTTCCTTGCTGTACTGTTAGCTTATCTGTTGCTTCTTTTTGACGTTTCTCCGCATCAGTGATCGCCGACTGGATGGACTCCAATCGAGCTGAGAGGATTTTGCCAAGAAAACCGCGCCCTGCATATACCAGAAAAGCTACGACAATTACTAAGTTAATTACATTAGTTTCAAGAATATCGGTATTAAACCCAATTCCTGAAGACTCGCCTGCTTCGCTAGCAAGTAAAACGAAATTGCTAATCATAAACGTTATTTCTATTACTCAATATCAGCCAGAAGCCAGACCGAAGCTATCTAGGATTATGAACACTAGGATCTTACTAAGTTACCCAAAAGCTTTTCTAGAACTTGGCGACTGAGTGATTCCACTTCCGTATCCAAAGATGCTGTTGCATCTTGCTTTTGTTTTTCGATTTCAGCCTTTGCAGTTGCAACTTTTGCTTTTGCTTCCGACATGGCTGCATCAATACGTTCGTTGCGAATCTTATTTGCGCCTGCTTGAGCAGTAGCTAAAACATTTTGCGTGGCTTTACGAGCAGTAGCAAGCTCTTGCTCATATTGCTTTACAACTAACTCAGCTTTCTCTAAACGTTCCTTCGCTCCAATAATCTGATCTCTAACATAATCATCACGATCATCGATCGCTTTGCTTAGAGGCTTGAAGAAAATAACGTTGAGAAGTGCCACAAAAACAATGAACTGCACCGCCATAATGGGGAGAGTGGCATTAACATCAAATAATCCACCCTTCTGCTCGACAGCTTCCGCAGCAAGCAGAACAGTTGAGACAAGGTTCAAAAGTATCATAGTTATTTCGCCAAAAGATTCAATTACTAGAGTCACGAAGAAGCTAAGAGCAAACACTCATAGCTTCTTTTGATTAACTCTTAAGCAAAAGGATTGGCAAATAATAGGATCAGAGCAATAACCAGACCATAAATCGTTAGAGCTTCCATGAATGCAAAGCTCAAAAGAAGTGTGCCACGGATTTTGCCTTCTGCTTCAGGCTGACGTGCAATACCTTCAACGGCGCGGCTAGCAGCAGTACCTTGTCCGATACCAGGTCCAACTGCACCAAGACCAACAGCGATACTAGCGGCGATTACTGAGGCTGAGGCTACTAATGGATCAATCATTTTTTCTTACTTTTTTAGTTAATTTGCTGGAGAGAAGAATTTACAGAATACAAGAGCGAAATACAAGATAAAAATACAATTGTGAAATTATAGAAATGAAAAGTCAAATGCTATCTAATGCTCGTGACTTTCATCTCCATGACCTTCCATTGCTTCACCAATGTAAGACGCGGCAAGTGTTGAGAAAATCAGAGCTTGGATTGCGCTGGTAAACAGCCCCAAAACCATTAATGGCAAAGGAACAAACAAAGGCACTAGGAGAACCATAACACCAACTACTAGCTCATCCGCGAGAATGTTTCCGAAAAGACGGAAGCTCAGGGAGAGTGGTTTAGTAAAGTCTTCTAGAACCCATAAAGGAAGGAGAAACGGTGAAGCTTGAACGTATCTGGTAAAAAATTCCAGTCCACGCTTCTTCAATCCCCCATAGAAATAGGCTAGAGAGACTAACAAAGCCAAAGCAACAGTAGTGTTAATGTCACCAGTAGGTGC
>JANNDZ010000277.1:0-1829 GCA_031378395.1 Pseudanabaena sp. OTE_75_metabat_487_sub | reverse complement strand
GATCAAAGCCGATTCAGCTTTTAGTCTCACTGTTGCTCCACGACTAGTAAACTTTTGGGCAATAAATCTTGAACCACCTTCCGCAGGTACAAATTGTCCCTCGATCACTGCCCCCGCAGGAATCAACACTGTGCCATTGTTTGCGGCGATGTCCTGAGCAACTAGGAGACTTGCCGCGACAGTTTCACCTTTAGCAATGTAAAGCGTATCTTGACAATTAATTTTGGTAGCGATCGTTTGACCAGCAGGTAAACTCAAAGTCGAGCGAAACAATTGAGCAACTTGGTTTTGAGGAGCTTGAGTTTGCGCAGCTTGAGGATTAGCAAATTTGGTTTGAGCTACCTGCGCTTGATATTTAGATTGCGATCGCCTTGAAGATGCGACACTTGGACTCGCAATTAGCAAAGAAGTAGCAGCCATGCTAATTGCCATACTTACCGAAGAAATAGCTGCCAATTTTGAAATATGTTTAGCACTCATAAATGCCTCAGGGGATGCCCATAGAGTTCTATCTGGATATGACTAGATAAGGTTTATTTTTGTTCCGATTGCGATCGCTAAAATCCTTGAGTCTATAGTTAGGTGGTCAGCAACCTTAGAAAGCATTTAAGAATTGACAGCAGTAAGATTTCTCAACATTTTGCGGATCAAAGCTAGGTAAATAAACGACTCCGATGTATTCTCATAAAATTCATAGTCCTTGCTAAGTCTGCGATATTTGCCTAGCCACGAAAAAGTTCTCTCCACTACCCAACGCTTTGATTCAACAACAAAACCTTTCTGCGCTTCAGCCCGTTTGCTTACTTCCCAAGTGCAATTAAAGTTGTCTTTCACCCACTGGGTGATGTCCTCACCAGAAAATCCCTTGTCAACTAATATCTTTTGTAATCGTCTCAGTGGATACTTCAAACTTGCTAATAGTCTCATTGCCCCTGCTCTCTCTCCAATGTTCGCTGGGCATACCATAGCCGCAAAGACTAACCCCAATGTATCAACCATGATGAATCGTTTGCGACCATTGACCTTTTTACCGCCATCAATACCACGACTACCTGCACTGTCCATTGTTTTAACACTTTGACTGTCAAGGCTGGCTAGACTCGGTGTTGTTTCTCGTCCATCCGCCAAGCGGACTTGTGCGTTTATTTGGCGATTGATTTCCGCTATAACTCCTGTTTTTGTCCATCTTTGAAAGTAGAAGTAGACCGTCGAATAGGGTGGAAAATCATGGGGTAGATTTGCCCATGTACAACCATTCTTGGTTATGTAGAAAATCCCATTCAGCACTTCCCGAAAATCTGTTTTTGGCGGTCTCCCCAATTTTGATGGTTTCGGCAGCATTGGCGCAATTATTTCCCACTCTTCATTGGATAAATCGGTATTATAGGGTTGGCGCATTTTGGCAGGCTGATACTAGACTTCACCTGTATTCATACCTGTTTTAGTGCGCCCTTGCTTTCTTAAATGCTTTCTTAACAGGAGTTAAGTAACGTTTATCGTATACACAAGATGCTCAAGCCTCTTGCCTATCAAGCGCTCAAATGCAAATTTCATCAACCATATAATCCCTAAAAAGTATGACTATTGCGGCGCTCTCTTGGACAGAATTAGAATCCCTCACAAATTTTCAAATAGATACCGTCAATGGTGTGACCAACGCGCAATCACGGTTGCGCCGTGTTCGGCGATACGGACGAGCGAGATGCTCGTGTTCTCCACCGTCATCCACAGCGAGCGGTGAATGTCGAAGAGGTGCGCGAGGTACGCCGAGATCGTGCCGCCATGAGCCACCACGGCGATGGACTCTCCGACGTGTCGAGCAGCGAGGG
>JANNDZ010000242.1:0-9104 GCA_031378395.1 Pseudanabaena sp. OTE_75_metabat_487_sub | reverse complement strand
GCAACACTTGCAATAACTTTTTTGTAGTTCGTTTAATCGGAAATTGCCATAACAAACAATGAGAGTTGCGGCGCAACTCTCATTGTTTGTTATGGCTAGTGATCGCGATCGCACTTTTTAGTACAAACAATCACGAAACCTCAAAGGCTCTCATCACTTCATATCTTCGATAAAAAACTGATACTAAGTACATCAAGAGTTATAAAAGAGTGAGGAGCAAGGCAATGTCAGTATTTCATTTTGGTAGATTTATTCTCAAGTTCTACTTTGGTTCGATCGCTGTTTTAGTTTTGGCTAATGCTCTCTCTACACTCTAGCCCCCTAACGACTATGACTATCTTTGATCTTCTAGCCTTTTCATTTATAGCGCACTGCGCTCAAATCCAAACCAAAGAAAATCTTGAAAGTGTTGCAAAGCAACACTTTCAAGATTTTCTTTGGGGATCGTTTGGTCGGTAATTGCTATAAGTTTTTTATGAGCGCGATCGCTGCTTTAGTCATTCATAATGAGATAAAGACCCGCATTGCGAGCCTTTCTTGGTTAAATCACACGATCATTACCGCCATCAATCGGAACTTGAGATGCAGTCGTACATGCAAACAGCGCACCGCACATCTCCGCAGCGAGTTCGGCGACATGGCGACTAGTGACTTCTACTTTGAGGAGATTATTGGTTTTATATTCCTCAACTGTTAATCCATAATGCTGAGCACGAGATGTCAGTACCTCCTCTGTCCAGATGCCAGTGTCAAAAACCGCATTGGGATGTAGGGTGTTGATGCGAATGCGATCGCTACTCCATTCCAGAGCCGCTACTCGCATCAGTTGCGTTAACGCTGCTTTCGATGCTGAATATGCTGCCGCCGCTGGCCCAGGGGCTGGGACATTCTTAGACCCGATCGCAACGACGCGACCGCCATTGGGTGCAAGTTTCAGCAATGGATAGCATTCACGCATCAAAATTAAATTTGCATCGAGATTGATATGCATCACCTTTTGCCATGTTGCCATATCAAGATTCTCAATGCGACAGCCAGATGGGAAAATTCCTGCATTGAGAATGAGAATATCTAGTCCTCCAAAAGACTTTACGGCTTGATCAAGAGCATGAGCGATCGCAGATTCATCACTGACATCGCAAGTAATACCGACAAAATCAGGGCGATCGTAAAGCTTCTCAATCGCGGGATTGATGTCTAAGCCCACGACGGCTGCACCACGCTTTAGTAATGAATCTACGCAAGCTTTGCCAATACCTGAAGCCGCACCCGTAACTAGTGCAATTTCACCAGTAAACGCAGGAGAAGAACCACCTTTTTTGAGTTTGGCTTGTTCTAATTCCCAATATTCCACAGCAAAGATATCGCTGGCGGGTAATGCTTGATAACCACCCAAAAGTTGCGATCGCTGGATGATTTCCATCGTGTGTTCGTAGATATCCGCGACGATTGCTGCATCTTTAGCGGATTTGCCAACTGTGACTAGTCCTAATTGGCGATCGATAATTACACGGGGGGCAGTATCAAGGATAGTCACAGACTGGGTTGACTTAGCAGATTCTTCCGCAAAATAGGTGCGATAGGATTCAGCATAAGCTTTTACATCTCTCCCAACTAGGGGCAAGCGCTTAGTGCGAATGACGTGATCGGGAGTTGCACAGCCATGCTGCGAAATAATGTTTACATCTTTCCTTTGCGCAAAGGCTAAACTTTTTTCGTCGGCATGAGAACTTAAAACCACGGGAAACTTGGTAACTTGAGAAACTTCAGAGCGGAGTTTGGCGATCTCTAATCTTGCCGCACTTTCCCTAATTAGAGATGCAGGTGGTGAGATCTCCCAAGCATGATGTTTCTGCAAATAAACTTCAGCACGATCAACCAAAGCAATCATTCGCTCGTAGGATTCATGAGCCGTTTCGCCAAAGGAGAAAATACCATGATTCATTAACACCATGCCGATGGTGCGATCGCTCTTCTCTGCGGCAAACTTCTCAGCGCAGACTCTTGCTAGGTCAAATCCTGGCATCACGTAGGGAATAATCACCACATCATCGCCATATATTTCTTGAATTCGCTCCCATCCATTTGCTGTATTCGTTACCGAAATTACCGCATCCGCATGGGTGTGATCAACAAATTTATAGGGCAAACTGGCATGGAGGATTGTTTCTACCGATGGCGCTGGTGCACTTGCCTTAGTCATCTGTGTTTTCAGTTCATTCACCATTTGTGAATCGGAGAGAACTTGCAACTTGGCTAATTTCAATAAATGCGCCATACGGACAGGGGCAAAACCTGCTTCTGCGATCGTTTCTAAGTCCCACCCACTTCCTTTTACGTATAGAATCTCTTCTTCTTCACCAACGAGATTCTGCTCACGGATTTTGACGGAAGTATTACCACCACCATGCAGCACCAACGATGGATCGCGTCCTAGTAGCTTTGATGTATATACTCTTAATGCCAAGTCTCCTTTATATTCCGCAGCCTCGCGATCGCTCCACAAGCTTTTCATTGTTAAATTCCTGAATAATTATTTAAATAAATTACAAAAAAGAAAGTCATAATGTCCAATCTTCAATGATTAAATTTGGTATTTTTTCAAAATCTTTCGGCTTCTAGATTTGCTTCTTGACGAATACATGTCAGCTTTGCCATGAAATCATCAAAACTTGAATCGTCAGCAAATATCCCTGCATATTTTCTCTGCTGGAAGGAAGGATTGGACTGAATTCCTGAATTTACTTCTACACTTACAAACTTGCCCCTAGCTAATTGTGCTTCTAGAGCAGACTTAGCTTTGGAAATTGCTTCTTCTTCTGTCTTACCCTCAGTTGTTAAATTTGCCATTCCAACAACTGAAGCTACAAAACTCTGTTGAGACTGGCTCTGTACAAAGATTTGATATTGCATAACATCACCTTTTTATCTCAACTCATATTCTAGTTGATTGGCTAACATACATTTGAGATATTTCTATCAGCCAAAGAATTTATTTAAACAAAGAAGCCGCAATGCGGCTTCTTTGTTTAAATTGCGACGATGCACTCGATTTCTACGCGCACATCAAGGGGCAATTTGGCGACTTGAATTGAAGAACGCGCAGGATAGGGAGCAGTGAAATATTTGCCATAGATGGCGTTCATGGCGGCGAAGTCTGCCATGTCTACTAGGAAGACGGTGGTTTTGACGACATTGGCAAAATCTGCACCTGCTTCAGCGAGAACAGCTTGAATATTTTTGAGAACCTGCTCAGTTTGATCTTCGATTGTGGTAGCAACGACTTTGCCGATCGCAGGATCGATCGCAATTTGTCCCGCCATGAACACTAACTTGCTTGTGGCAGGAACTGCGATCGCTTGATTATAGGGACCAACAGGAGCAGGCGCTTTGTCGGTCAGGATTACTTCTTTTTGACTCATTGTTTATCTTTAAAAAAATCGCGAATTAATATTTTTGGGCAGCTTTAGCTGCCCAAAAACTATGGGTTTTGCTCTTTGAGCATTTTGGCATATTCTTGATCCGCCAAATCTTGCTCAGTGGTATAGGCAAGATTATCTTGATCGATCGCCTCTTGCTTCATCGCAAAAGTCTTCGCAAAATCTAGCTTTTCAAGCAAAGCTGCTGATGGATTTTTTAGTTTGTCGGTGCTTGCTGCGCGCTTTTGGTTGCGATCGCCGATACCCTTATTCAGATATTGCAAGACAAAATATCGCACCACAGGCGTGGATAGGAATAGCACGGCATAGCCTAGCAGGAAGCCATAAGCCGCTTTGATAAAGCCCAAAAATCCAACAAGTGATTCGGCGAGGCGGGGATCGCCTAATAAACTGCCCAGATAAAGCGAGGCAACAAGATAAAAAACGCCTAGTCCGATCGCTAAAGCAATTTTGCCTTGAGAGGCTTGGCTGAATTTCCAAAGTTTTTCTTGCAAGTAGGAACTGCTAGTTTTAGCTTTACGCTCCGAGGCGACTTTTTGCAATTCAGGGAATTTATAGGCAAGGGTTCCCGCGTCGCTGACTTCAGGGAAACCATTAAATTTTGACAGCACGGGGATTACAAAATATTCATCACCCTCTAAACGGCTAGTTTCATCGAGGTAGGGGGCTATTTGCTCAGCAATGACTACACCATTATTACTGCGGATCATTGAAGCGATATCGCGCCAACGACGTTCATCAAGATCGGCGTTGGGGTTGCCATCGCCAAACAAAAATGAAAATACGCTCTCCAAAAAGCCCATTTCATCAGGATCGCGTTTACGAACTTGCTCTGGTTCGTAGTAGTAAGGATCAAACATGATGAATGGGTTGCCGAAGGGGCCGCCCCAACCACCGAGCCAGATAAATCCACCACCACCGCCACGATTATCGCTACGGCGATCATCGCGATCGTTGTCGCTACGTCCTTGGCTTTGGATTGCGATCGTCGCGGCAATAATGCCCAGTACTACGATCAAAATCGAAACAATCAGCAAAATACCAAAGGAAATACGGATCGCGTAAAACACCCATTTCCATGCGCCCTTTAGCCATTCCTTGACCTGTAGCCAAAATGAACGACTGACAAGGACTTGACGAAAATTGGGCGCGAATTTATAGGCAATCTCGCCCGACTCGGCAACTTGGATATTGCCGCCGGTCTCCGAGGCAAGCGCCAGTACTTCACGCTGTGCTACATTCAAACTAAGTCCAGATTGTGCCGCCACATCACCTATCGTGACCCGATAATTGAGCTTTTCGACGGCTTCCATCACTGCTGTACGCGGAGCCATATGCTTTCCCTAATCAAACTTCTAAGACTATTATGATGGAAATAGTTAACAACTAGCGCATAAGCAGCTTTAGGATATCCGTCATGCAGCAAGAACCAATGCGATCGCCTGCAAATCAAGAGCCAGATCCAGAAATACTGGGGGGGAATGACTCTGATTTTTTGTTAACACCTGAACAAGAAGCAGCCATGCTGGCTACCTATGGCACGGGTAATGATGATTCTAAGTTTGATCTTCAAGATCCTGATGCCGAAAAGCAGGATTCAAAAAAAAAGCCCCAAAACATGCCAAATTCTGAGAAAAATCAGGATATTAAGCAATCTCTAAAGGGTGATAAAAGTGCATTTCATAATCACTATGTTGGCTACATGGACTTGTTTGCCGATAAGCAGACAGTGATGAAATACCTCAATGCCCATCAAGGTTGGTTCAGACGTTGTGCTAATCCGTTTAAGGCTGACCCGATTGGGGAAATGGGCTATGCCATGGGCGTGGGGCAAGTTGGTGCGATGGGCTTCCAAGTTGATGCGAGGGTGGGGCTAAATCTATTACCTCCCGATGAAAACTCGGTATACCGCATCACCACGATTCCGATCCCAAATCAAGCTCCACAGGGCTATGAGGTGGATTTTCAGGCGGAGATGCGCTTGGAGGAGAAAACTCTAGATTTACAAGCAGGCCAGAAGTTAGGACAAAATTGGGTGATGACCAGCATTGAGTGGGATTTAAATCTCACTGTGACGCTACAGTTCCCCCAATTCATTCAGCGCTTGTCTCAGGATATGCTCCAAAAAACGGGTGATGGAGTTCTGGGTTTTGTGGTGAAGCGAGTCTCTAAAAGTCTAACGGCGAAGGTGCAAGATGATTTTCACAAGACCCACGAGATTAAGGTTCCGAAGCAGATTAAGCTGAGAAGATAAACCTTTGGCAAGGAAAAAGGAAAAGGGAAAAATGCTTTATACGTTTGCGATTTTGCTTGCGCCTGTTCCAGACAATTTGCCGTTGGGAATTATGGGTAAGCCTATTCAGTATTTGCAGTGCGATCGCTTGATTGCGGCGATTGAAGATGATGTGGATATTGAGGCGTTGAAGCTTTTGCCTGAGCAGTCTTTGATGCAGGTGATCGTTCAGCACGATCGCTTGATTTGTGAGTTGTTTACTGATCGCACGCTTTTACCTTTGCGCTTTGGGACTGCGTTTGTGTCGATTGGGGCTTTAGAAACTTATTTAAAAGAAGAGGGCAACAGATTATTAGCAAGTTTAGAGAGACTGGAGGGATATGCGGAATTCTTGATTACTGGTTCGGCGATCGCACCGAAAGTGGAAGCGGCTGCAAATCTCAAAGGTAAAGATTATCTCTTGGCGAAGCGATCGCAATATCTGCAACAGGAACAATGGCGATCGCAGTTACAAGAGGAAGTTCTCGACTATCGTCAGATGATTACTGATAGCTTAAATCCTGATATCTATAAACCTGAATTTCAGCATGTGGAAACTCAAGGATCTGAAGACGTGAGGGTTTATGCTTTGTTGCCGCGATCGCAGGTTGAGGATTTGCAAGAATCATTGCGATCGTGGGAAGCACAACATTCCCATTGGCAGATCTCATGGAGTAATGCTTTGCCGCCCTATCATTTTTTGAATTCATGAATATATGCGATCGCATTAGTGACCTGACCAGTAATTGATCTGGCGATCTATAATGCTGATAATCCCTCTCGCGATTAAACCCTATATCGCAAGATTTGCTAGCTCAGATTTATAACGATTGGTCTAGTTAAACTAAAAATTCATCTTGTAAACCCTAGCTATATTAAACGCGGTAAGTAACAATCGCAAAACTCATGATAGATAACAGACATGAAAAAGCTTTAGTCTTCTATGACAAGGAATTACAAGACAATCCTAAAAACTATAGAGGATGGTACACCCGAGGCACTGCAATATTTTATTTAGAAAGATACGAAGAAGCGATCGCTTCCTATGACAAAGTATTGGCAATAAATCCCGATAAACTTGATGCATGGTACAACAAAGCCTGTGCTTATTCTCTCCAAAACCAAATCGAACTTGCCTTAGAGAATCTTCAAAAAGCAATTAAACTCGATCCCGAGAAGTATCGCGAACTGGCAAAGACCGACTCAGATTTTGATAACATCCGCCGCGATTCGCGCTCTCAAGACTTGATGCGTTAGTAAAAAGTAAAAGTTATTTCTTGCCAAATCATCAATGGAGATAAACCTATGAGCATAGTTTTAGAACGCGAAGCACCACCCTTTCAAGAAGACGAAACAGGAGCGATCCGCATCGGCAAAACTAGAGTACTTCTAGAACTAGTAATCAGAGCATTTCTAGACGGGGCATCCCCCGAAACTATTGTGCAGCAATACTCCACTTTGTCTTTATCCGACACTTACAGTGCGATTGCCTACTACCTTCGCCATCAAGAAGTCGTAGAAGCCTACCTCCAACAAAGAGAACAAATAGCCACACAAGTTCAGCAACGCTTTCAAGAACTGCAACCTGACATGAGCTTAGTGCGATCGCGCCTATTGGCTAGACGAAATAACCGAGAGGCTTAATTGTAATGCGGTTATTAAGTGACGAGAACTTTAACGGAAATATTGTGCGCGGATTATTTTTACGTCAATCAAGCCTAGATTTACTAAGAGTTCAAGATGTCAATCTACTACACGTTGATGATCCAGAAATCCTAGAATGGTCAGCAAATAACAATAGGATTCTACTAACTCATGATCGCGCCACAATGCCAGACTTTGCCTATGAAAGACTTTGCAAAAATCAAAAAATGGCTGGAATGTTCGTAATCAACGATCGCATGTCAGTTAGACAGGCAATTGACGAATTGTTGTTAATCATTGAAGTGACAGAACAATCAGAATGGGATACGAAAGTTTTGTATTTTCCATTGGATTAGGATAGCTAGGATATTAGCGATCGCAAAGCTGCCAATCTTGACAACTCCAAACACAATCGCCGTTTTCACACCTTGAGATGAATGGTATAGCTGAGATTGTTATATTGGAGATAGTAATTTTGCCTATATAGCGATCGCCCTACAAGATCATGACTTTTGCTACCACCGCCTCACCCATCCATACTAACTTCAAGATTCGTGCCGATATTCTCGAACTGCAATCTAGCCTCGTGCAATGGCGGAGAGATTTTCATCGTTTTCCTGAGCTTGGATTTAAGGAAAAGCGCACAGCCAATGCGATCGCGGAAAAATTAACGGCTTGGGGCATTCCACACCAAACAGGCATAGCCCAAACTGGTCTTGTCGCCACGATCGCAGGGACAAAAAAAGGCAATAACAAGGTTTTAGCGATTCGTGCCGATATGGATGCGCTCCCGATCCAAGAAGAAAATATCGTTAGTTATAAATCGCAAATTGACGGACTGATGCACGCCTGCGGTCATGACGGACATACTGCGATCGCGATCGGTACGGCAAAATATCTATGGGAAAATCGTGATCGGTTTAGTGGCACTGTGAAAATAATTTTCCAGCCAGCCGAGGAGGGTCCAGGCGGCGCAAAACCAATGATTGAGGCAGGGGTGCTCGAAAATCCTAGGGTTGATGCGGTGATTGGGTTACATCTTTGGAATAGCCTGCCCCTTGGCACGGTCGGAGTGCGGGGTGGTGCATTGATGGCAGCAACTGAATTTTTTCATTGCAAAATTATTGGGCGTGGTGGACATGGGGCGCTTCCGCATCAGACGATTGATTCAATTTTGGTAGCGGCGCAAGTGGTGAATACAATCCATACAATCGTCTCGCGTAATGTTAGTCCGATCGAATCCGCCGTAATTAGTATTGGAGAATTCCATGCTGGTACTGCGACAAATATCATTGCCGATTCCGCCCGAATCAGTGGAACGGTGCGATTCTTTAATCCTGAAGTTGGCATAAAGCTAGCATTACGTATAGAAGAAGCGATCGCAGGTGTATGTGCGGCGCATGGTGCTACTTACGAGTTGAAATATACAAAGCTCTATCCACCTGTGATTAATGATTATGAGATCGCGGAATTAGTTCGCTCCGTTGCTGAAACTGTGATCGAAACTCCCGCAGGTATCGTTCCTGAATGTCAAACGATGGGAGGTGAGGATGTATCCTTCTTTTTGGAAGCTGTTCCTGGTTGCTACTTCTTTCTCGGTTCTGCAAATCCAGATAAGGGCTTAGCCTATCCCCACCATCATCCTCGCTTCAATTTTGATGAGACGGCTCTAGCAACTGGTGTGGAGATTTTTGCCCGTTGTGTAGAGAAGTTTTTGGGATAGTCAAAACCAAAAGATCGTGAGGTGG
>JANNDZ010000139.1:0-2696 GCA_031378395.1 Pseudanabaena sp. OTE_75_metabat_487_sub | reverse complement strand
GTTCAGTGTTGGGTAGTTTTCTAAAACCTGCTGTTCTGTCCACCCTTCTGAAAATAGTCCGAGAATGAATTCAACGGATAGCCGAGTTCCTTTGATTACAGGCTTTCCGAGCAGAATTTTAGGATCTCAATGAATATATGTTTTCCAGTCCATGATTTTGTTCTCCTCTGGGGCTTTCGTCTATTATCCTCGATTTGGTTGGGTTGTTGCTATGGGATCGAGTCTCAAAGATCTAGAAGCTCGATCGCCAATCTTTCACTTCTCTCGATCTACCTAAGTGACTAGGCATAAATATTCGTTGTTTATTTATTAGGATTGATTGAGATCGAATCAACCAGTTTAAATTATTTTTATTATGGCTCTAAATGGTCTATAAGTATTGATAACCCTACTTTCTTGTTACGGTTATTACTACATAGAATAACTTACTAGTAATATTTTCCCACCTTATAATACCATAAGTACTTTATTACTACTTGCTTAAAATGACTACTGAGTTAATTGCACTATATCATCTTCATCGATATCAAATCATCCTTAATATGAAGAATTCTAATGGGATATATCAGCTTCCTGTTGCTTATCTTTACTCAGTTGCTAATAATATCTTCCCATACTTTCATACAAACTGGTGCTGTGATGATAACGATCCATATCAGGATTGCTACACAATAAATAAGGACTTTGTGACAGAGGTAATTGAGTATATGGATGACCTTTGGATTCATTCCAAGCCTATCCCAACTTTTTACGATCTTGAAAGCAAGTATACGAAAGAGTACCGCTGTGAATTAGTAGCAATCCTTCGGTATTGCTATCTACATCAAGGCTTTGATGAAAATTTCTACAAAGCTATTACCGAAAGATCACCCTGCGAGGCTAATATTTGTATGAAATTCTCAGATGATGAGTTACTTCTATTATAACTTTGCGACTCGATACCACGCATCGAGTGAATCGGCTGCATCAGCATGTAGTTCTGCAAACTCCAGTATTTTTTGCGACTGACGATGTGCATGGATGGGAATGAGTGGGCATGAGTCTATGTTTTCGTAATGAGAATAGAAAGTCAAGCAGATAGTTCCGATCGACTCCACCACCAGATCGATCGAATCCCAAGATTATTCCAAGCTACACAACTAGATCGAGTCTCAAGGATCTAGAGACTCGATCGAATAACTGACCTTACAAATCGATCGAGTGAAATACTTAAATCAATTGCTATATCTGGGTTTCAGTCTTTAAGTATTTCCTACCTTACTAGCTTATTTTGTAGTTTCTACCTAGAAAGAGTATATCCTCTGGATCTTTGGGTATATTATAGAGAACCTAAGACTAAGCATGAATTAAATGACAGACCTTTTAGTTAATGAATATGAGGATCTATTACAGATTAATGATTTAGCCGATGGCTCTGTGGAGAAGCCTTCTATAGATCAGCTTAGTACCTATCAAAAAGTCAGAGATGCTTGTGAATATATCTTGCGTAGTCAAGGGAAAATAGATAGTAATCAAGTTCTCTCTGGTACTGACTTATTCGAGATATCTCAAGATGAATTTCCAGCGCAATTCCAGAATTTTGTAAAAACTACTTTTTTGCAATACCTCTCAAATACAGTTAAAGATACGGAAAGTTATATTAACTGCCTTGGTAAAAAGAAAGGTTATTACCTATTTCATGCTTCAAAAGAAGTAATAGAGAGGATAGTAGATGTTGAAAATTCATCGACAGACATAGAAGAAACTCCTGTAGTTAGGAGACAAAAAGAAGCTCTTCTATATTCCGTATTGGAAAGTTGGCTTACTGCTCAAGGTTATCAGTCCTCCAATATATCTTCTACTCGCTCTTTGGGCAAATGGGGCAATCCCGATCTGGCTGGAATCAATGCTATAGACAACTTTAGCGGTGTTTCATTAGAAGTGGTAACAATAGAAGCAAAGACATCTTTGGACAACTGGGAACAGTGGATTTTCGAGGCTGTTTCACATAGACGATTTGCAAATAGATCGTATTTTGCGTTTGCACACCCAGAAGAAGCGATTTCCAAAATTCCCCAAGATATTCGATATTATGCAGAACTTTATAATATTGGTGTACTTGTTTTATCATTGAAAGATGAAATTTTTGAAAAACTAATTAAAGGAGATTTGCAAACTCCGCTAGGCTCTGAAGACGAAGTAGATATTGTAGAAATATACTCTGCACCTTATAACTTTGTTCAACCCAAGTACCAAATAAAATTTTGCA
The DNA here is from genome assembly GCA_031378395.1 of Pseudanabaena sp. OTE_75_metabat_487_sub. Lineage (GTDB taxonomy): Bacteria > Cyanobacteriota > Cyanobacteriia > Pseudanabaenales > Pseudanabaenaceae > Pseudanabaena. The sequence continues at coordinate 448 of JANNDZ010000139.1, read as the reverse complement.
ATGCTGTTGGAATAGCTTGTGTGAAAGAACTATATCAATGGGGTAAGAACCCTATAAAAGTCTAGAAATTAACTATTTATCACTTATATTTACACTCACTTACAAAAATAAAAATGGATAATTTAATGAGCGCAGATCTGATATCCAAGTTGAATGGATTTTCATGTACGGCAAATAAAGATATACTTCACTATCTAGACACAGAAAGATTTGTGGATTTTACTATTCAAGCACATTTAGAAAAATCATCTTTAGATAAATCTACACTCGGAGAGATATTAGCCGATCAGGGTTGGTCAGAAGCTAAAGCTCTGGAATTGTCTAATAAATATGATTTTGGAAGAGATATACTAGCACGCTTAAATAAATAAATTTATGGGCATATCATCAATAGTTAAGCCAGTTGGTGTGAGGCGTTTCGGCTGAGACCAAAAATGGCACAATAGAG
>JANNDZ010000134.1:0-2192 GCA_031378395.1 Pseudanabaena sp. OTE_75_metabat_487_sub | reverse complement strand
GGTAAAGTCAGCACATACAAGCCACCATATCGCAGTTTTCATTTTGCCTAAAGCAAAATGAAAACTGCAAACCCTCACTGTGATTGTTTCTTGAAACCAAAAGAGAAAAATCGACCGCTACGCGGTCGATTTTTCTCTTTTGGTTTTATTAAGCTGAGATTAGTTGATATTTTGAAAGGCAGCGAAGGGTAGAGCTGCTGCGATCGCTTTAGGAACAGCTCCAGTTAAGGTCTTTACTGCCATATCCCACAACTTCGCAGGTTCGAGATCAGCGCCAATCATTTGCCAGATTCGCATTAGCTCCTCAGTATGTAAGCGATTATCTTCAGTGAGAGCTAACAAAATACGACGGCGGATATATGCACCATCCTTGGAAGTCAGGAATTTTAATCCCATGCTTGCGGTGGGGATGATATCAAAATCACTGTCGGATTTTGCGATCGCCAATAAATTCTCCAATCTTGCCCATTGGAACTTATCGTCTTTAAATAGAATTCCAACTAAACGTTGACGCAGACTTTCCGATTCATCAGTGAGCAAACGTCTCGCCACATAGGGATAGGCAACCTGCACGATTTGAAATTCTGGATTGAGGCTTAGAGCAACACCTTCTTGGGTAATTACAGAGCGAATGATGAGCGCAAACTTGGCAGGTAAACAGAAGGGATAGTCGTACATGACCTTGGAGAAGCGATCGGTTACAACTTTAAAGTTGAAGTCTTTCACTTTCTCGGACATAATGTCGCCTAATACCGACTCAAGAGCATTGACAATAGGCTTCATCTCGATATCTGGTTGTAAGAAACCAAGTCTTACATAGTCTTGTCCCAGCTCATCGTAATCCTTATTCAGCAAGTGAACTACTGAATCAACTAACTGTTCTTTGGTGGTGAGGTCTAATTGATCCATCATGCCAAAATCGATATATGCCATTTTGCCATCGTAGGTGGCGAAGAGGTTTCCTGGGTGAGGATCGGCGTGAAAAAAGCCAAATTCTAGCAGTTGACGTAACCCAGACATAACGCCAATTTTTACGAGATTGTCTGTGTTTAGTCCTGCGGATTTAATCTGGTCGATTTCAGTTAGCTTGATGCCATTAATCCATTCAAGTGTCAAAACTCGATGGGTACTGAACTGACGATAAATGGATGGAACTTTGACATCAGGATCGTTTTTGAAATAACCAGCGAAACGTTCGGCGTTGGTTGCCTCATGGACGTAATCGATTTCTTCAAATAGCTTTAAGCCGAACTCATCGACGATCGCTTCCAAACTATTACCTAAGTTAAGCGGCAAAAGTGGTCCCAGCCATCCTGCAATGCCACGCATGATGTAGAGATCGAGAGTGAGCGTAGGCACTAAAGCTGGACGTTGTACCTTGACAGCGACTTCTTCGCCAGTATATAGCGTGGCTTTGTAAACTTGTCCTAAGCTGGCGGCGGCAACTGCATCTTCAGAGATGGTGCGATAAACTATATTTACGGGTTTGCCTAGCTCTGACTCAATAATTGCAAAAGCCTGTTCGTTAGAAAAAGGCGGTAACTGGTCTTGCAGTTTAGTGAGTTCTTCTAGGAAATCGATCCGCACCAAGTCGGGTCTTGTCGATAGTGCTTGCCCGACTTTGATATAGGTGGGGCCAAGAGCTGTAATGATGCGGCGCAACTGCTCAGCTAGCTTCGGCTGACTGACTGTGTTGCCTGTCAAGACATCCCAGCCAAAGGCGATCGCAAAGCTCAATGCAAAATAAATTATTTTGAAAATACGTGCGATCGCTAACCAAGGACGACGACCGTAATATTCGGCATTGGCTTTTGCGTCGTAGCGATTTAGCTGTTCGAGGGGATGCTGACTCACGCTGATAAATACCTTTTGTATATCCCATTCAACTAATCAGTATACAAAACTACATAATGTATTTGTAATAATTTTTAAAGAGTTGTAATAATTGGGGCAAATATCTATTTCAATTGTTCGCTTCGGCGAGGATGGGGTTGAGTCCGAACTATATGCCGAGTTCGTCGAGGTATTCAAAAACAAAGAGCCTGCGAAGAAGAGTTTGATAGCCTTCTTCACCAACGACGTTTTTTGCCTCTAACTTGTTACAGGAATTCTCATTCATCGGCAGTGATCGCTCTAAGGGACTTACACGAAATAATTGATCCCAAAAATGTTGCGGCGGGCGATGCCCGCCG
>JANNDZ010000099.1:0-1624 GCA_031378395.1 Pseudanabaena sp. OTE_75_metabat_487_sub | reverse complement strand
TGTAAATAAGCAAACAGGCGAAGCATGTCCTACGCGAATGACTTGATTAGGCTCACCTTTACCACAGAAGGGAGAACCATAAGCTTCGACAGTGTGATGATCGCCAACCTTGGCAAGACTATTCCAGAATTGGTTGGTGATACCGCGATAGTTAGGATTACGCAATGTTTTGGTTAACTTGCCATTTTCGATAAGTTTCGCGTATTCACAGCCAAATTGAAACTTGTTGCGATAATCATCAATTGACCATGAGCGATTTGATTCCATATATACGCCACATTCGATATCGGCGATCATCTCCTCAAAAGCATATTCTCCCGATTCAAGATTAATATTTGCCATGCGATCGATCGCAGGACGATTCCATGAAGTGGCTCTGGCATTAGCCACACCTTCAATGCCCGATCGCACTTGACTCTCAGAACTACCTAAACCGCGCAATAATTTACCTTCTTTAATTAAATATTCTTTGGTGGCAGGGATACCAGCATCATCAAAGGCATAACTAGCAAATTCACCAGCCATCGTGGGGTCAAAGGAGACATTCATCAGCGATGAGCCATACTGCATATTGCCAAAGTCTTCCAGCTTAATAAAGCTGCCGCCTGCGTAGTTACGCTCATCACCTAGGATGCGATCGATTTCTAAGGGATGTCCAATGCTTTCATGGATTTGCAGCAACATTTGATCTGGGGCTAAAACCAGTGCTGTGGTTTCCGTGGGGCATTCTGTGGCAGTGAGTAGTTCAACTGCTTGTTCACCGACAACTTGAGCCCTTTGCAAGATTGGCTCACGCTCAAATACTTCCATGCCGATTTGGTTGCAACGGGCTAGCTGTCCGTTATCACCACGTTTTTGAATAATTGCGCCATCTTGGGCGGTAGCGGAATAGTCTGTGGCAATTGTAAGAAATTTTTGATGAATATCAGAACCATTACTACTGACAAATCTTGTCTCGATTTCAGTAATTACGGCATAGGCACTAGTTTTAACTATTTGATCAGAAACCTTTAGAGTCTTGCAGATCTCGATGAGAAGCTCATTAATTTCTTTGGGGTCGATCGCATCCGATGGTTTTAGAAATGGGGAAAAATACTGCCCGATCGCCTTTGGTCTTTGAGCGATCGTAAAGGGATGTACTGCCCACTGCGCCGATGTTTTTGCTTGTTGATAAGCTTTCTGGGCTGTTAATTGAATATTTTCGAGGTCAAGATGATTGGTACTGGCATAGCCAAATTGACCATCGGCTAACACTTCGATCATTACGCCATGGGATTGGCTACGTCCATTAGACTTTGGTTTGCGATCGCGCACATACCGAGTTGTATTAATTTCTCTGACTTCACGCAAACCGATCCATTCGGCAGATGGCAGATCAATATGAGATAAGGCAGCTTTTAAATCAAATTGCATCAGGAAAAATCCATAAAGTAAAAGGGACGCATCGCGTCCCTTTTACTTTATCAATTATTAAGCGGGTGATGGGATTCGAACCCACGACATTCTCCTTGGCAAGGAGATGCTCTACCACTGAGCCACACCCGCACTTAAAAGTGCTTATCTATAATGCCAAACCAAGTCACATGTGTCAACCTTTATTTTATTTATCTAGTTACTATGTTTT
>JANNDZ010000042.1:0-5969 GCA_031378395.1 Pseudanabaena sp. OTE_75_metabat_487_sub | reverse complement strand
CAACGCATTTTAACCAAAATGTTAGATGAGAAAGAATTCTTGGGAGAATTTGGCATTCGTGCCCTGTCTAAATTTCATAAGGATCATCCCTATATTTGGAGAGCTAAAGGTAGTGAATATAGAGTCGATTACGAACCTGCGGAATCTTCAAGTGGTCTGTTTGGTGGAAATTCTAACTGGCGTGGACCAATTTGGATGTCAGTAAATTTCCTCATTATCGAATCCTTACAGAAGTTCCATCATTTCTATGGCGATAGCTTTAAAATCGAGTATCCCACTGGCTCAGGAAACTTGATGACGTTGAGTGATGTTGCTGCCGAGTTATCCCAACGCTTAATTAATATCTTTGTAAGGGATGAAAGTGGCGATCGCCCTGTAAATGATTCCCAAAATGGTAAAAAATCAAAATTCGATACCGATGCTACTTGGAAAGATCTCGTATTGTTCCATGAGTATTTTCATGGCGATAATGGCTCAGGGATCGGCGCTAGCCATCAAACAGGATGGACAGGGCTGGTAGCAAAATTAATCCAGCAATCAAGCGAATATTCCGATAAAAAACCAGATTAAGTAGCTCAGCATACTTAAAACCTAAAAGCGCAGGTCTCTCGCGTATTGGGCTACCTAAGCTTTTAGGTTTTAAGGCTACTTATGAATAGTTACTTAACCGTTCTAAAATAGAGAATAGATTATGGAATGGATAGAACATCTAGAACTTGGACTTAGCAACATTGCGAAACTAGCTAAGCTCTGCATCGAAGCAATTTCAATTTTCTGTGTGATTTTAGGAATGCTACAAACAGGACGCATGGCAATCTCTAGGAATGCCCAATCATTCAATCATTTGCGCTTACATTTCGGGATGTGGTTGCAATTAGCTTTAGAGTTGCAATTAGGAGCGGATATTTTGGCAACAACCGTCGCTCCTACCCTTGAAGCGCTTTACAAATTAGCGATCGTCGCATTGATTCGTACCTTTTTAAACTACTTTCTCAATCGAGAGTTCGCCGAACAATTAACAATTTCCCGAATCAATTCATTTCCCACTAAAGAAATAGGCATTTAAAGGCAAGAAATAACTGCTGCACAGGGCTTTGTCCCCACCGCCATTTCTTGGCAGGAAAGTGAGTAACGAGCATTAGTTTTGGAAGAGTGATTTGTGGCGATCGCCCTGTAAATGGTTCGTAAAATGGTAAAAAATCAAAATTCGATACCGATGCTACTTGGAAAGATCTAGTATTATTCCATGAATATTTTCATGGCGATAATGGCTCAGGGATTGGCGCTAGCCATCAAACTGGATGGACAGGGCTGGTAGCCAAACTAATCCAACAATCAAGCGAATATTCGGATTAAATTAGCGATCGCTATCTTGCTTAAGATGCGATCTCGAAGCGCTGGTAAAATGCTTCAGGTAATGGCATATATAGTAAAAAAGTTAGCTAGTCCAAACCTAAAACCCAGAAATAAGTTATGGCGCTTCTCTCCGTAACTTATTTCTGGGTTTATGCCCTAAGTAAACCTTGCTTTGCTATATTATGCAGGAGTTCTTAATTCGAGTAGAGAGCTAACTTTATTCACTAACTCCGATGTCGAGAAACCTTTAGTCAGATAATCAGATGCTCCGAGACGAGCTGTCTCGCGTGACCATTCTTCCGCAAGACGGGATGAAATCACAAGAATTGGCATGTCTAATCCCGCCTGACGACAGCGATCAATCAACGTGAATCCATCCATACGTGGCATCTCAATATCAGTAATTAGCAATGCTGGTTGACCGTGCCGTTGCAACCATTGCCAAGCATCCATACCATCATCACAAGTTGTAATTTCATATCCTTGCGGTGATAAGCTGCTCTCAATTCTTCGCCGCATTAGCGCTGCATCATCGACTACCAAAATCTGACGATCACTAGATAGTTCAAGGAAGGAAGCATTTGATTGGGAGCTAGAAATTGTGAGGTGTTCAGCATCCGAGGAGAAGAAGACTTCGACAAAAGAAAGTGCGTCAATTACAGGAATAAGTTTGCCGTCAGGCATCAGGCTCATCCCGATTAAGCCGATCGGCGCAACCAAAGGCGCTGGAATTGGATTCACTAGCAAATCACTCTGACCTATCAAGGTATCGGCTATCAACCAAATACCGCGATCGCTGCCTGATTGTTTCGTTCTCACCGCGATCGCCGATGGCAGAATTGTTCTAGTTTCGGTTTGTCCTTGCCAATATTGATAAAGATCGATCGCAGGCACTTTCCCCGATTCTTCTTTTACTTCGATTGTATAGTCAGAACGATCTGTCTTTTGCCAGAGCAGCCCCTCCACCAAAGTAGTTGTATGAATCTCAGAAGTAGGAACCGCAAAAGTGCGATCGCCTGCTTGCAAGAGCAGACATCGTACAAACAAATGTGGCACAGGGATTTGAATTGTGAAAGCTGTACCTATACCGATTTGGGACACAAGACTGAGCTTGCCATTCATTAGTGCAACTTGGCTTGCTACTACATCCATTCCTACGCCACGACCTGAAATATCGCTAACGACAGTAGTGGAAGTAAAGCCCGATTGGCATATTACATTGAGGAGGCGTTCAGAGGTACTAGTATCGGTAAGTGGTAGTCCCTTGGATTTGGCAATTTGACTAATGCGATCAGGATCAATTCCTTTGCCATCATCACGAATGTTAAGGTCAAACATACTCCCGCGACGTTTTAGAGACAGCTCGATTTTCCCCTGTAAAGATTTGCCCGATAGCTCTCGATTTAGAGTATCTTCAATCCCATGATCATAGGAATTACGCAATAAATGAAGTACTACAGGTTCTAAACTACGAAGTGTACCTGCATCAAGTTCCAGTTGCTCTCCAATAATAGTAAACTGGACAATTTTACCAACGCGAGTCATGAGATCCCGTAAAATCCCTCTCGATCTAAAAGCTAGGGTTGCAAATGGAACAAGGCGACTTTCTTCGATGGTTTGTTGGAGGTTGCGCAAGCTGCGATCTAGAACTTGGATGCTATCAGCAGTTCGCCTTGCTGATTCGCCTGTTTCTGAGCCTAACTCTATCAAACGCAGACTGATTTCCAATAAACGGTTAATTGCGGTATAGCCTTGACGATAGCGCTCAATCTTCAGTCCATCCTGTTCTCCAGAAGCATCTAATAATGCGTAATCATCTTGGACTTCCCGCAGTTGGGTAATGTACTGCACACTATTTTGGGCAAGTGAGACTAATGGTAATAAATTCGCATAAACAGATTGATAAAATCCTTGTGTGGCTCGAGTTGCCATTAATGTCTCAACTAGATATTGAGATGATCGCTCTAGGCGATCAAGTGGCACAGGAATTTGAATGTCTGCCGCAACAGAAACTTGGGAGTTAATAAAGGATGGAACATCATTTCCAGTGATTAATCCAGATTCTATATTAGAAGATGAAATAATTGATGCTTGCTCAAGTTCGACGATCCCTCCCTGACGAGCGCTTTCTTTGACCTTTTTCAGAAATGGCATCCATTCGGTATGCCATAACTCACAATCTAGGCGATCGCATAATTCACTGCCTTTTTGCAAAAAATCATGCCAGGTAGTCGCCAAATTAATCTCTGTACCAATTTCCTGTAATTGCGCAACTGTTTGCTTGGCAATCTCAGCAGTTTCAGTCGGAACTTTACCTGTGGGCGGCAAATCTTCGATCGCCATTTCTAGTTCAAGAATGACCAAATCAAAACCTTGATCAGCGAATTCTTGCTGAACTTGGCGCATTTCGTTCCATTCAGGCAGATATTCAGATTGAATGCGATCGCGGAGAGTTTGAATATACTTCACCGCTGCATCGGGATCGCTCTGTTCGCCCATTTGGACAGAGCCAATCAACAACTCACCAGCCTCAATCAAAGCTTTAGCTAACTCCCCATCAGCTAAAGGTGGCGCGACATTAAGATAGCGAAGATCAGACAGTACATCTTCTAATATAGTCGAGACTCGCAGTACAGCTTGAAATCCTACAGTTACAGAACCACCTTTAATCGTATGGACACAACGATATAGTTGCTGAATATCTTCGCGCCAATTGGCAGCATTTAGCTGATGTACAGTATCCACATATAATTGCAAATACTTCTGCGTATCTAATTCAAATAGATTACGCAGTTCTCCTTGCAATTGTAAATCATCAAATTCAGGATTTGCCATAATTTGCTATCATTTCGCTATTCGCTATCAACTTGAGGTTATGACGATTGTTGCTCGATTAGCTCACAACCTGAAATCCCTCAATTTCGAGAGACTCCATCTCGTCAATTTCCATGTCTTCTGTTTCCAGTATTGGCGGTAAACGGAAAAACTGTACCCTTTCTAGTAATTGACGAGCCAGCATTCCCATCTTGCCAGATTGATCACGAGTAAACTGCGCCTGAGATGCCGAACGTTCGGCGATCGATTCAATATCTTGAATCGATGCTAGGCTAAATTTTACGGCTTCAGCGATTGATTGGGAAGAATCAGTAACTGCCACACCAATTTCTGATAACTCTTCGGTTACGGTTGCGATATTGGTAAATGACTGCTCTGAACTATTCACACTATTGGTAAAGTCCGACACAAGGCTATTCACATCGCGAACATCTTGATCAATCCCCGACACGACCACATCGACAAATCCCGTCCGTTGCTGCAAAGCTACTAGCCCCTGATTGGTTTGGGTTGCCAAGTTATTTACCTGCGAGGCGATCGCTTCAAATTCCCTTGCCACAGAGACAAATTGTTCAGGATCTCGTTGTTCTAACGCCCTTGCTGCAACCATGGAGGCATTGGTCGCCAAAACCTGAGTTAAAGAAGCCAAACGTTTTTGGTCTAATACAAATTGCTTGGCAAGAGCCACGAATTCACCCAGATTTTTAATCCTTTGCACCATCTGCACGGTCGCAGCTTGCAGAGACTCAATTGATGCTGTCAAGTAAATAATTTGCTCCTCCCCTTGTCGTACAGCTGAGCGTACCCTCTGCACAGCTTTATTTGCTGCGATCGCTAATTGGGCTGCATCTTGTGCCAATTGGTTTACATCTTCAATTCCTAAACGGGCTTGCACCACCAAGGATTCCTGCTGCTCAGCGTTCTGAGATACCGCGATCGCTAATTTCTCAAGGCGATCGGTACGTATAGTTACTTGTTGTGCGGTCTGCAACACTGCGGCAAGTACTTCAGATAGCTGCTCAGAGAGACGATTAAGCGTATCTGCGATCAAACCTGTCGCATGGGGACTGACTTCTGCCTTAGCTGTAAGATCTCCCATCTCTAGTTCAGAAACCACATCAAGTAAATGCGAGATCTCATCTTGGAAAATATCATTTTGGACTTCGGCTTCAATCTGAGCCGTAGATTGATCTTGCTTGTTTTGCGCAAGGTTAAAAGTCATCTGATTAAGAACTTCGGCTAACTTCCCAATTTCATCCTGTGCGCCAAGCTCTACGGGTGTCTCAAAATTCCCTGAGGAATATTGTCTAGCGATCGCTTCTAATGCCTGAATCCTTTTGCTAAGGGTACTACCAATAAACAAGCCAAGCAATGAGCTAACCACAATCAAAATAGTCCCTAAGCCAAACACAAATAATGTGGCATCAGATAGTTGCCTTTGTGCTTCTTGGTTAACAATCGCCGCAAGGTGGCTATTTAAATACAAAGAGGCAATCACAAAACCAACTAACGATAAAAAGCTAGTTGAACCGATCGCAAAGAGTATTTTGGAGTTAATCGGTAAATTATTTAACCAACTACTCTTGTTTGAAGCTTGTCTGGATATAGGGGCAGCAGCAACGGCAGCCTTCCTCTTTCTTTTTGCATTCGCTTTTTTGCTTGAAAAGGGAGGTTTATTCGCCATATGTAAACATATTCAACAGTTTGGAAACTTCAAAGACAGGATAATTTGCGGTTTGCTTCACAGTAACCCGTAAGTTTGCTTGTCTTTAAGATAT
>JANNDZ010000027.1:0-3205 GCA_031378395.1 Pseudanabaena sp. OTE_75_metabat_487_sub | reverse complement strand
CCCCCCCCCCCCCACAACAAAATTGTTCATTACCTCTAATCCCTACGAATGGATTGCTTGAGAGTTTTGCAAAGTTCAGCGATCGCATGTACGCCACCATCAGGTTCTGCAAGCTTTCTGACCATCGCACTGCCAACAATCGCGCCATCGGCGTTCCAATCGATTACCTGTTTAGCATGTTCAGGCTGCGAGATGCCAAAACCCACAGCAATCGGTTTGTCTGTAATCACTCTTAGTTGCTCGATCATCGTTTTTACTTCCTTAGCAACTTCGGTGCGCACGCCTGTGACACCCGTAGCACTAACTACATAAATAAAGCCTTGTGACTTCTCAGCGATCGCGGCAACACGATCGGGTGGGCTAGTTGGGGCAATCAACAAAATTACTTCTATGCCTGCCTTTTGAGCAGGTTCTAACAAAACATGAGATTCTTCTAGAGGTAAATCGGGAACAACTAAACCCCGAACCCCTGCTTCATAAATTGTTTGTAAAAACTTGGCTACACCCATATTCAAAATTGGGTTGTAATAAGTAAATAAAATAATTGGCGATCGCAGCTCTGGTGCAACAGTTCGCACAACATCTAAAACTTTTTCCAGTGTTGTCCCATTTCGCAATGCTCTTGTCGCTGCGGCTTGAATTACAGGGCCATCTGCTAATGGGTCAGAGTAAGGTACACCAAGCTCAATCATGTCCGCACCGTTTTGATCTAAGACGCGCAAAGCTTTTGCTGTTGTCTCTAAGTTAGGATCGCCAGCCGTAATAAATGGAATTAGCGCGGCTTGCCCTTTAGCTCGCAGTTCCTCAAATCGAGCGGAAACGGATATCATGACGTAAAAATTCCCACAAAGTGTAGTCCCGTATTATAGTAACGCCTCATGGCTACTTGTTACCGATCCCCGCCAAAGGCGCATCTGTGAAACCAATTTTGGGGTTTGCTGTGCCTAAGGCACAACAAACCCCAAAATTGATTTTGTTGAAAGTCTGCCTTCGGCAGACTTTCAACAAAATCAATTTTTATAGTGAGAATTGCATCGCCAAGTGCTGACTCTAATTTATTGCGGGTTGCATTTTCCAGCACGAATTAGTCCGACTCGTTTGGCGATCGCTTCACCCTGAGAGGCAAAAGCACCCCAAGTTTCCACGGAATTCAGAATTTCCTCATTGCGATCATTTTTGACAATCTCGCAAATGTCCGTATCACGTTTACAAATAAACCATTGCTCTGAAGCTGTGCGATCGCTGAGATCTCTTGAGTTGTCAATTTGAGCAGACATAGGATTTATCCCAGTACTAAATTACATAAATACTAAAGTTTACCGAAGACGAACTTTAGTATTTATGTAATTTAACAGGTTGCATCGCGCACCTAAACGTAGTAAAAGAAAGCATAGATTTATTAAGCTTTTGTAAGATATTGCAAACCACTTAAGAAATCCTAAATAACTATAAATATTAAAAAATGGCGTTAACTACGGCGCAAGTCTTTGGAGAATTCACAGAAAATTTTTCCGAAAGAAGCGAATTTTTGGTTCTAGGCTTTTCTCCATCATCTCTACCAATCCAACTACGTTGGAAGACCAACGGGCTTTCGGCTGATTTTCTAGGAGATTATGTCAAGAACTTTTTCCCTGGTGATACCAGTGCGGCTTTAAACAAACAAACTGAAGTACGCCATGCAGTTAGCTTTGTCGCCAATGAATTGCTAGAGAATGCAATGAAATATAGTGATAAAAGTGCAGGACAACCTGTCAATCTAGAAGTGCATCTATTTAGCGAACGCCTAATATTTGTATCAAAAAATAGTGTTCACCAAGATGCGATCGCTAATTTTCAGACCTATTTGCAACAAATTACCAGTAGTGATATTGGTGAAATGTATATAAACCAAGTCGAAAAAAGCGTTGACAATGGCGAATCTGAAAGTTCTGGGCTTGGCTATTTGACCATGATCATGGACTATGATGCAGTCCTAGGATGGAAGTTTGAACAGATTTCTAATAAGCCAGCCACAATTGTGACAACAATGGTGCAGTTGCCCTTATAGCAAAGTATTCAACAAAATTATTAGGTTAATCCCCTAGTGAAGTTTTTAGAAAATATGAATCAAATTTTTTATCAGGAGAATTTAAATAATGGAAGTTAAAGGAGATGACTATCGTGTCTGGTATGAACAATTAGACACAGTTATCTATTGCCAAGGATCTTTACGTTTAGCAGGGACAGAAGAATATGCTCCAATTGTGCAAGTTTTAGAGAATGTAATTGCGCAAAATCCCAAAAAGATCACCTTAAATCTTTGTCAGTTAGAGTTTTTGAATAGTTCAGGTATTAATGTCCTATCTAAATTCGTGATCAAAGTTCGTCAAAAAGAAACAATTAAGATCACAGTGCAAGGCTCTGAAAGTATACCTTGGCAGGGGAAATCCTTAAAGAATTTGCAAAGACTAATGCCATCCCTAAAGTTGGAATGGGTTTAGCCAAGCCCGAAAAGAAAAATCACCCGCGTAGCGGGTGATTTTTCTTTTCGGGTTCCTTTTTGAAGCTAAGTGGCGACAGCGATAACCTTACGAATGACTTCTTTGCGAATAGTCTCTAAAAGATTTTTGATTAAATCTGGTGAAACATGACCAGTATCAACCTCGCGACCTGCAACTTGCGACAAAAAAGTCAGAATCTGTTTTGGCAGAATCAATGTTAATCCATTTTTTAGATGCAGTTCTAATTTACAAACTCCAGTAACTACAGGATAAACACTGTATTGATTTAATCCATTGATAAACTGTCCACCAGCATCAAAATAGCTCAATTGCGCATGTCGATAGCTAGGAGCTTGAGTACTATAACCATAAAGTTCTTGTTTGATGAACTCAGCAAGCTCAATAGAGCAATTAGCATTTGCAAAGGCTAAACATTTCTCCAATGCTTGTGTTAGCGGCAACTTATTGATCGCTTCTTCCAATTCTAGACGCGATTCTAAGGCGGCTAGGATATTGTCTAGACTAAAGGGAATGCGAGCTTCGGAAACTGACATGATGAATTGAAATGATAAAGCTATCTTTAGTAAAACTAAGATATAAAACTCAGAAAGTAAAGACAAATGCTGGGCTTTATGGAACTTCTCATTTTAAAGAATAATTTTGATGAAAGTTTACCGACGACGGGCATTAATCAAAACCGATTTTAGAGATTTCAGAGCCGTAGG
>JANNDZ010000025.1:0-3298 GCA_031378395.1 Pseudanabaena sp. OTE_75_metabat_487_sub | reverse complement strand
CATCAACATCATTAGTCTTACTGTGCTGGCCAAAAATCTGGATTCATGATCTCTCCCAGACTAAAAGGGCAAGTTTCAGGGAAGTTATCATCGGGTAAATCAGTTTCAGCGATCGCTAAATCTCTAGCTTCAGACCAACTTTCTGTCATTGCCTCATTGAGACGGGACTTTAATCCGGGGTTACGACGCAGCAATTTATCGATTGATGTTCGTTGCAAGCGGATTGTGGCTCGCCAACTGTTAGAACGTCGCCAGTGTTGCACTTGCCATTTAAGCAGATGAGCCACTAATTGCATCAACCGTGACTCTAACTGATCATAATGACGATTACCCAAATCTGTTAGCTCCTCTATGAGATGCGATAAATCTAATCGATCAAACTGACCCTGACGCAGCAAATCTGATTGTTGATGCGCCCAACTATAAAAGTCAGTTTCATAAAGTGTGTCACTCATGTTGGCTCTCCATTAGGTCAAAATCTCTCGCAAATTGACAATCACACGATTTTGATCTTCTTTGCTCAATCCATAATATAGAGGAATACTGATCGCACTTTTATAGTACACTTCTGACCTAGGAAAATCTCCCCATTTAAATCCAATATTTTGATAATAAGGCTGAGTGTGGACTGGAATATAGTGCAAATTCACGCCGATTCCTGCTTGGCGGAGTTGCTCGAATACTTGACGATGTTTTATGCTGATTTTATCAAGATTTAAGCGAATTACATATAAGTGCCAGCTAGACTCAGTCTCTGGGTGTTGCCAAGGCAAAGTAAGAGGTAAATCTTGCAGCAAACAATTATAACGTTGTACTAAAAATCGCCTTCTAGTTACAAATTCATCTAAACGTTGCATTTGGCTTACGCCTAAAGCTGCTTGAATATCGGTCATGCGATAATTAAAACCTAATTCTAATTGCTGGTAATACCAAGCACCATGGGATTCCCCCTGCATTAAATCTGGATTGCGGGTGATGCCATGCGATCGCAATCTAATTAATTTTTCATGCAAATCTTCGCGATTAGTTAACACCATTCCCCCTTCGCCTGTGGTGATAATCTTGACTGGATGAAAGCTGAATACTGCTAGATCTGAATATTCGCAACAGCCGATCGCTTTGCCTTGATATTTACCACCGATCGCATGGGAAGCATCTTCGATTACCTTAAAACCATATTGCTGTGATAAAGCCGCGATTTTGCCCATCTCACAGGATTGTCCCGCAAAATGTACTGGCACTAAAACTTTAGGTAAACATCCCAGATGAGCCGCCTTAGCTAACTTTTGTTCTAATTGTTCGACACTCAAATTATAAGTACATGGATCTATATCTACAAAATCAACCTTAGCACCGCAATACAACCCGCAGTTAGCTGAAGCCACAAAAGTATTGGGTGAAGTCCAGAGATAGTCCTGTTCACCTAAACCAACTGCTAAACAAGCAATATGCAAGGCGGCTGTGGCACTCGAAACGGCGATCGCATATTTCACTCCGCAATAATCAGCAACAGATTGCTCAAAGCGATTAACTACCGAACCTTGAGTTAGCCAATCCGACTGTAAAACTTCAATCACACTTTGAATGTCGGCAGCGTTAATATCTTGTCGCCCATAAGGAATAGGAATGTAAGAAGTCATACCGCAAAACTCGGATCAACATGGGCTTGAATCAACACCCGTAATTCATCAACAGTCAAAAATTGTTGGTTTTGACCAGAATTATAGCTAAAGCCAGCGTCAACCATTTTTGCGCCGCTCGTACAATATTGCTCTATAAGATCGCCATGAACTGGCAGGATCGCATAGTATTCACCACAATCGACTGTCGTAAAAGCATCTGAAGTTGTAATCATTTCTTCATGCACTTTTTCGCCTGCCCGAATCCCCACAATACGCTGCTCACAATTAGGGGCGATCGCCGTGGCAACATCGGTAATATGGTAGGACGGAATGCGAGGCACAAAAATCTCGCCTCCCCAAGCATTCTCGATCGCCCACATTACCATTTTTACCCCTTCTTCTAAGGTGATATTAAAGCGGGTCATTTGCGGATCGGTAATTGGTAACACACCCTCATGACGCTTCTGCAAGAAAAAGGGAATCACTGAACCGCGTGAACCCATGACATTGCCGTAGCGCACCACACTAAAACGGAGATCTCTCGACCCTTTAATATTATTGGCAGCAACGAATAACTTGTCTGCACATAACTTGGTTGCTCCATACAAGTTAATTGGAGCAGCAGCCTTATCGGTTGATAGTGCCACAACCCTCTTTACGCCACTATCTAACGCAGCTTCAATGACATTCTCCGATCCCAAAACATTGGTACGAATAAACTCAATCGGATTGTACTCTGCGGCAGGAACTTGCTTAAGCGCGGCAGCATGAACCACGATATCAATGCCTTCACAGGCGCGAGTTAGCCGTCGTACGTCCCGAATATCACCAATAAAATAACGCAATCCTGAATGCTGTTCAGGAGCAAATTTCTGCGCCATTTCAAACTGTTTTAATTCATCGCGTGAATAAATTACTAGTCGATGGATGTTAGGAAAGATTTTGAGAATCAACTCTACAAACTTCTTCCCAAAAGATCCAGTACCGCCAGTTACTAGAACTGAGCTTTTTTCATCAATTTGCATGAAATTCTAAGATTTTATCAGTTTTAGTATAAATAGTTTGGTTTAGAGATAAAAGCTACAAGCTTGTTTTAGCCAAGCCGTCTCCTCATCTGTGAGTAAAGGAGATAATTTCTGCATTACTGCTGCATAGTACCTTTCCAGCCATGAGATTTGTTGAGGATTGAGCTTGCTGCGATCGATTAACTTTTTGTCAAAGGGAATATAGGTCAAAGATTCAAACTCGTACCAAGGGGTTTTATTCGGATCTGGCTCCTGAGACTTATCTAATTCCTGCTTTACTTCTTTGACAAAATAGAGATTTTCTAAGCGAATCCCACCCCATTTCGGTTGATAGTAGCCTGGCTCGATGCTGTTGATTGTGCCGAGATCGAGTGATTGGTTAACGCGCTTACTGATACCATTTGGTCCCTCATGAACGTTCAGAAATACGCCTACGCCATGCCCAGTACCATGTCCATAGTCGAGTCCACTTTGCCACATTGAGGAACGAGCAATGCCATCGATTTGACTGCCTGTTGTGCCTTTAGGGAATTTTTGCATTGCGCAATTGATATGCGATTTTAGAACTTCAGTATAGCGATCGCATTGTTCATCTGTAGGCTTGCCGATGCTAATGGCGCGGGTATCATCGGTAGTGCCGCCATAAAATTG
>JANNDZ010000008.1:0-2168 GCA_031378395.1 Pseudanabaena sp. OTE_75_metabat_487_sub | reverse complement strand
CTCTTTTGGGTTTGGGTTACTAATTTTGGTTAAGAAACGCTTAACACTGGTACGATCAAGGAAGGGGCTTTTCTCTTCTACCCAAACTAATGTATTGCGTATAACTGCTATGTTGCCAGACCATTCTGACCATTCTGTTTTTGCTGATGAGATGCCTAAAAACCTTATAAATCATAGAGATTTTGATGATCTAGATTTTAATGATGATAATGACATTGAGGCTGACAAACCACAGGAAGCTTGTGGTGTTTTTGGGGTGTTAGCGGCAGAAGGGGATGTTGCTAAACTTGTATATTTTGGACTGTATGCCTTACAACATCGTGGTCAGGAATCAGCAGGTATTACTGTCTACGATGAGAATGGGACAACCCATACACATAAAGCGATGGGATTAGTTGCCCAAGTATTTAATGAAACGATCCTCTCGGAAATGAAGGGAGCCTTAGGAATTGGGCACAATCGCTATTCGACTACAGGTTCGAGCAAGGTTTGCAATGCTCAACCAATCGTCGTGAATACTAGGCTGGGCGATTTCTCACTTGCTCACAATGGCAATTTAGTCAATGCGACTGAGTTACGTGGCGAACTTTCGGCACAGGGTCACGCCCTCGAATCAACTACCGATTCTGAAGGAATAGCTTTTGCCGTTGGTGAGGCAGTAGAAGAAGGTAAGGATTGGCAAGAAGCGATCGTCACGGCGCTGCGTCGATGCCATGGAGCTTTTAGTTTAGTAATGGCGATGCCAAATGCGATCGTAGGCGCAAGAGATGCCTACGGTGTGCGTCCTTTGGTAATTGGCAAGACTGAAGATGGTTCTTATGTTTTGTCATCTGAG
The DNA here is from genome assembly GCA_031378395.1 of Pseudanabaena sp. OTE_75_metabat_487_sub. Taxonomy (GTDB): domain Bacteria; phylum Cyanobacteriota; class Cyanobacteriia; order Pseudanabaenales; family Pseudanabaenaceae; genus Pseudanabaena. The sequence goes on along the minus strand of JANNDZ010000008.1, from coordinate 1,333 downwards.
ACCTGTGGCTTAGATATTATTGGTGCTGATTATGTGCGTGAGGTTCTTCCTGGGGAACTGGTGATCATAACGCTAGAAAATGGGATTCAATCTTTGCAATGGGAGGAGGCTAAGCCGAAGCTATGTGTATTTGAGATGATCTATTTTGCAAGACCTGATAGTGTCATGCATGATGAAAGTCTTTATACTTATAGACTGCGGATCGGTCGCGCATTAGCTAGAGAAAGTCCTGTAGAAGCCGATATTGTGATCGGTGTCCCAGATTCAGGCATTCCTGCGGCGATCGGATTTTCAAGAGAGTCAGGGATTCCCTATGGTGAGGCTTTGATTAAAAATCGCTATGTAGGGCGGACTTTCATTCAGCCAACCCAAGCGATGCGAGAAGCTGGAATTCGCATGAAGCTAAATACGCTCAAGGATGTTTTGCAGGGTAAACGGGTAATTGTGATCGATGATTCGATCGTAAGGGGAACGACGAGTCGTAAAATAGTAAGAGCATTGCGTGAGGCTGGTGCAATTGAGGTACATATGCGTATTTCTTCGCCGCCCGTTACTCACCCTTGTTTTTATGGTATTGATACGGACTCGCAAGATCATTTGATTGCTTCACACAATTCTGTCGAGGCGATCGCCAAACAGATTGAGGTTGACTCACTTGCGTACCTCAGTCACGACGAAATGTTAAAAGCGACACAAATTGATACCACGCATTTTTGCACAGCTTGTTTTACTGGGAAATATCCGATTGAAGTTCCTGATAAACTCAAGCGCACCAAACTTATGCTAGAAAATACGGCAACATGACCAAGATCCTCTTTCATCTCGCATTTCCAGTAAAAGATATTCCAAGCACCAAGGCTTTTTATATTGATGGTTTGGGTTGTTTGGCAGGACGCGAGTCAAGCGACTCGCTGATCATGAGTTTGTATGGTCACCAGTTGGTAGCGCATGTTGATCACGAGAATATTGATTCTCAACGTGGCATCTATCCGCGACATTTTGGGTTAGTTTTTTATTCCGAAAATAACTGGATGGCTTTGTTAGAAAAAGTCCATGATAAGCGTCTTAAATTTTATCAAAAACCAAAAATTCGCTTTGTGGATACTCCTTTAGAGCATCGAACCTTTTTCTTGGCTGATAATTCAGGCAACATTCTGGAATTTAAGCATTACAAATTTGAAAATGCAATTTTTGGTGAGACTGATTTCAACAAAGTTGGTGATACAGACTTTGCTCAACAGGTTCCTGTGGTTACGCATTAACCTTTAGAAAATACAAAAAAGAGATGGCGCTAGCGCCATCTCTTTTTTGTATTTTCTAAAGGTTAATGCGT
>JANNDZ010000930.1:0-2041 GCA_031378395.1 Pseudanabaena sp. OTE_75_metabat_487_sub | reverse complement strand
CTATCCATCTGTTTTAGATGTTTTAGGTCAATGAGTAATACATCAGGCTTCCGATCTAAAACAATGCTAGCCTGCTGACGAAAATGGTTTGTACTGGTTGCATCAAGATGACCTGTTGGTTTCATTACTTCAATACGCATTGTTTATTCTCCTTTTCCCCAATTGCGAGGCACTAAAAATATCTGAATTGAGCTAATAAATTATTAATTAAAAATTTAATTAAAATGTCTAGATATGTCTCTGGAAGGATAATTCTATAGAAAGTGTTAAGTTGAAAAACCACTTTTTTGTTGAAAAACTAATTTATGCAAACTAAGCTTTATTTGGCTTTTCAACTGGTATTTTTGATTTCATGTAAGCATCCTACTTCCTAGATTCAATATTTCTTTATCCAAAAGTTATGAAAAGGTTATCTCTAAAGTTATCAATATGTTTGTAGAACATGAAAAGCCAGACAATAAAGGCAGCCGCGCTGCCTTTATTGTCTGGCTTTTCGTGATACAGACTTGCGATCGCTTAAATACCAACGCCAAGGAATATCAGATCCTTGCGTAATGCCGATTCTGGTGGTTTGGTAAATTTGTTCACCAAAATCTGGTGATCGCGGTTCTAACCATAAACCGAAATCTGGATGCAAAGTAATACCGTCTAGCTGGCGATCAATTTTTAACAAGCGACAAAGTTTTCCTGGTCCTGCTCCTGCTCGAAAGGGTTTTTCTTTAGGATTATGCCAACTCGGTAGGCGATCGCATTCGATTGCGCGAATTAATACGGCACTACAAAAATCTTCGCGATCAGTGACAATATTGACGCAGTGATAAATCCCATAAATTAAATAGACATAGGCTGTACAGGGTGAGCCAAAAATTGCTCGATTGCGCTCAGTCTTGCGACGATAACCATGACAAGCTGGATCAGTCGCATCATAGGCTTCAGTTTCGACAATAATTCCCCGATATTCAATTCCCTCAATCCTTCTAACCAAATTACATCCCAATAGATCTGGTGCAACTTCATAAGCTGGACGAGCAAAAAAAGATTTTTCTAGAAGCATCAAAAACTCCAAACCTAAAAGGTGCAAAGCTCATTTTTGCTATATAGGGCAATTTACCCAACTGCTTACACCGTCAAGCCAAAATTCTTTTTTCCAGATCGGCGCATCTGTTTTTAAGGTGTCGATCGCATACCGACAAGCCTCGAACGCTTCGGCACGATGTGGTGAACCAACCGCAACTAAAACACTAATCTCGCCAATCTTGAGTTTGCCAAGGCGATGATGAATCACAACTTCAGTAATATCTGGAAATTTCTGATGGCAGCGATCGCTAATATTTTGAAAAACTTGTAAAGTCATGGACTCATAGGCTTGATAGTCTAAATAATCAACGGCTCTTCCTCCCGTTTGATTACGCACCATCCCGCTCATTAACACAACTGCCCCATTACAAGCATTGTCGGCGATCGTATAGACAGCCGACACATCTAAAACATCATGAGTAAGTCGAAAATTGTTAAACATTCTTGATCAACTTGTTATCGACTAGCTAGGTCTCGGATTGTAATGCTTAGCTATATTAATCTTCGTGTTCTTCAAACTGATCGACTAATCCCTTGTTTGGTGGTCCAAAAGACACGTATATCGCATAAGCCGTTAGGCAGATCACACATACGGCGACAGTCACCGCGATCGAAGTTGCATTTTCCATGAATTGAACCAATGATTTGAGTTATTCTAAATTACAATTATACTATTTTGTAACAATCCTTTTTAGAACACAAAGTTATGTCACAACGTACTTGGCTTGGCGATATCCTTAGACCACTAAATGCAGAATACGGTAAGGTTTCTCGCGGTTGGGGAACTACACCTATCATGGCTGTATTCATGGGTTTGTTTCTTGTATTTCTGGTAATCATCCTCCAGTTGTACAACTCTTCCCTGATCCTTGATGGTGTCAACCTCAATTGGGGCGGCTAGTTTCCTAGCTATCCTGATCTATACATTAAAGGCACGCTCTGCGTGCTTTTAATGTATTGAAGC
>JANNDZ010000894.1:0-2548 GCA_031378395.1 Pseudanabaena sp. OTE_75_metabat_487_sub | reverse complement strand
TGCTCACTACCTTTAAGTTGTTTTGCTGTTTCTTGAAATAGTGTCTTGAGCGTGTCTGTAAGTTTTATCACTTTATGCCAAATATATTAAATATCCCATAAAGTGCTTTTGGATTTATTTATTTCTTGCAAGTCCCTAAAGAGAAAGGAATAAAAGCGTTGTTTTGTGAGGACTTTATTCTTTGAATATTGGAAATTTAGACCGAAATCAAATTAGCTATTAGTTTCTCGTTCTCAGACAATGAATCTTTTGGAAACTTGTCTAAGTAGCAACTACAAGCATCCCATTTCCCCTGAACTGTGACTGACAACAAATTGCAGTAGCCACCTTGTCTACCTTTTGGATCATAATTTTTGCAGAACCGACAATTCATAACCACTCCATATCCAAAGCCAAGTTTATACTCGCCCAAATTACAGTAAGCTTTTGTGATTAATCTTCCTGTTTATTGTGATCGCGATCACTATTGAGCTTAAGCACAGACTTAGAGCCAAAAGAGTATCATCAAATCTTAACTAAGCAAACACTACCAGCAAGAACATGTCAGATTCTCCAAGCAAACCACTTACAACTCTTGAGCGATATTTTATTTTTGTCGATCGCATAATTATTAATATCGAAAATGGCAAACTGCTATCAAAAGAACATATCTATCGCATTCTCAGTGAGAGTTTAGAGTCGGGAACAGGGGAAATATTTGAACGGGCTTTAGAAGAACAAGCTAATTTACTGCAAGCAAACTTTACTGCTCAAACTGATGAGGTAAAACAGGCGAAAGCGAATCAGAAACTCCGCGCTATGAAGATTCTCAAAGATGCTTGGGAGCAGTGGCAAAATAACTATCAAGTTCAAGACACCTGTACTAGAGGTCTACAGACAATCCTTAATGCAGAGCCTCAAGATCGTCTATTAACTTTAATCCAAGTTCTTGATCCTAATCATGCACCAGTTTTTGAACGCCAGCATATTCAACTGCTCACGCAGTTTTTACAGAAGTCAGCCGACACTCTCCCCGATGATTCCGAAGCATTTACACTACGTCAGTTTGCGATCGGACTTACTCGTGGATTAGCAGCCTTTGATCTATTGGAAGGCTCCCTCGTGAGTTGGTTATATGAACCTCAGAGACAAGTGGGATTTGAACGATCTAAAGTGACTGGACCTTGGCATAGTTGGGCGCAACAGATTACCAGTCCTCTGCCCCGCGATCTATTTGCGGCACAGGCAAGTAACCAATCCGCAGCCGCGATCGCACAGACTCAACGAAGTATTGATATCAGCGCTTGGGTGGAGCTATCGATCTTGTTGCGCTATTTGCAAAATGGACTGGTGCGCTGGTTCGATCAGCAGCTCTACGATACCAAAGCAGGTTTACATATGACTGGGGTTACTTTCGTTGCCTTTGCGATGATCTGGGGTGAACTGAGTAGTGGCTTTCAAAATTCACAGCAACTATCGGAACGAGATCATCAGTCTCTAGCTCAAATTTGTTTTCGGATTAGTCTACAGACCTTGCGAACATTTGCCCAACGTGAAAACTTCCCGCTCTATGGTGGCGTATTTGCTTCCTTCTCTGGCGAGACTTTTCGAGAAACAATTAGCTATCTCGATCAACCACTCAAAGAAGCCGAGAATACGCAGGAGAAGGCGAGAATTCTCACAGTATTAGGCTATTCAAAAGCTTGGATGGGGCATCACAGAGACGCGATCGCACTCCATCAAGAAGCCCTAGAACTTGCCCGTGAAGTTGGTGATCAACGTTGCGAGATTGCTAATCTCAATCATCTCAGTCGCATTAGTCTCATTCAAAAAGATTTCAGCACCAGTGAATCTCAAGCCCAGAGAGCAGTGATCTTGGCGCGGCAACATGGCGATCGCCAAGGCGAAGCGAATGCACTGGCTAATTTAGGCTATAGCGAAGTGATGATTGCGCGACAACAGGAATCAATTACACCTGAAGAGCTGGAAACTGCAATTAATCATTTGGAGCGCGGACAAAAACTATCGGAGAAGATGAATGATTTACAAAATCAGGCGCTTTGTTGGGTGGGATTGGGGACTGCTTATATTGCGATCGCGCAGCCAAGTCAAGCGCAGATTGCCTTAGAGAAAGGCTTGGCTCTAACCCAACAAATTGGCAATCGCGATTTACAAGCGCTCAGTCATGCTTATCTTGGTGAAACTTTCTATCAACTTAATCAACTAGAATCTGCAACCTATCACGCTTGTTTGGGAATGTATCTACTAGAGCAGCGCCACAGTAAAGCGTGGCAACAATCAGCTTCTTTAGTGGTGATTTTGCAAGGCAAGCTGGGAGCAGATGGGTTTTCTAATCTATTGCAAAAAATGCGATCGCAGTTAATCGCTCTAATTGGTGTGGATGGTTTTGACCATTTACCAAATTTAATCGATCGTTATCGACAAGGAGATTCTTAAATATTTTTGGTAGTCCTAAAAAGGTAAGGATGTGCGGCGCGGAGCGCCGCACAACCGTACCTTAACAAAACGATTCGATTGGAGGGCGTAACTAATTTTATTGTAAAGATAT
>JANNDZ010000860.1:0-1921 GCA_031378395.1 Pseudanabaena sp. OTE_75_metabat_487_sub | reverse complement strand
GTGCCGCTTTGCGGCACTTTCACAAATTAATCTGGGTTTTAAGTTAACGCAAAGCGCTGTAAATAGGCAACCAATATTAAGTAATCTTTTTGGAGTTCCAATTAAATACGTTTAGATGAATCAAACATTTTTCTACTTCATAACCATTATGTTTTGAAGATGTTTGAAATCATGTATATACGATCGTATGAATTGCATGATTAGTATGAGCTGTATTAAATCTTTATGTGAATAAGATAACTATTCGTGCATTTTAATCGTCTAAGAAGGATTATAAAAGCGATCGCTATTTCCCATAAAGCTAAACCTCCTAGAAGTTTAGCTTCGAGCCTAACCATTACTTTACATGACTACCATTAATATTTTAGGCTAAAGCTTAAACGCAGCCTCGTGTTGGAGCGTGAGTGAGTGGAGACGAGGTAAAGCCATTGCTGTTAGAAAGATGATTAATTGCGTCGCCACAATACTGGAACCAGAGGGCAAATTAACCTGAATTATTCACCATGATTTGCAAAAATCGCTAAAAAGCCTTTAACAGTATGGATTTATCAATTTAACGCTAAAAAAAGTCTGTTTTCCTGCTGTTTTTAGCTACAACTCATATATAGAAAGAATTTCAAAAACCTCCTTTGATGCTGATGAATAATTCAGGTTAGATAAACTACCCCTGTAAAGGTGGCTAACCAACCTACGTGATTCCAGCGCTATGAATCCGTAAAGTTTCATATCAGAAGTCCAAGAAAATAGATTTTTGAAGGCTGAAACGACCTATCTCCGTTCACTATTTTTGCACCTTTACAGGGGTAGTTAGATAAACTTATTTAAATGCTTTGATCAAAGCTTCAAACTGCACTTTTAGTGACTTGTCATTGGGGGAGATCGGTGGAATCTGGCGATCAATCTTGAGGAATTCATAGACCACCATTTGCGCGGCTCTTACTGAATACTCGACCGTGAAAACAACATCATCAGGAATCTCGACAAACTGGCTGATGAAAGCGAGATTCTTGGAATTGTGAGGAATCGGCAATGGTCTGTCTGTATGAGATCGCGGCATAAACATACTGGTGATATAAGGCATTCGGCAAGGAATACAGTTTGCTGATTCCACCACATCTAAATCGAATCGCAAATGACCGCAGAGTTCTTGCAGGATTTCTGTGCCATTGCAATCAGACATTGGTTTAGGAACAAAATCACCGACGCGATCGGGAAAGAGTGAATATCCCCAAAAAACCTGAACATTCGCAGGCTGATTATTAAAATGGGGCTGATTGGCAAGTACTATTGACATCAGCCAATTGGAGTCTTTAAAGGTGACAAGTCCTCCAGTTCCCGCTTGATTGCCACTAAATTCCAACATCTTATTGAAGAACGTAGGAGTTGATAGGGTGACTGTAAAAGATTCCCAAAGAGATTCGGCAATACTGCTGTTAAAAGCAGAAGGATTCCCAAAATCTGGGTTGTTCATCGCCAACTTTTCCCATAGGTTCCAACTAGTGCAGTCCTGTTTAATCAATTTTTGAGGCGCACTGGTCATCGATCCCAAACTAGAGGCATCAGTCATTGAGCCATTTTGGAGAAAAACAAAATCGTCGCTATTTACTTCAATTGTTTTGCGATCGCCATGTTGCTCATAATGGATGCTCGTGACCACAAATTTACTCTCTTCTGTGCAGTGATCGAGATCTAATACTTTAGAATCTAGGATAAAGTTAACACCTTGAGCGCTGAGCCAACTCTGCAACGGACAAATTAATGAATCGTACTGATTGTAGATTGTCCGCTTCACTCCAGCAAGGGTTTCAATCCGAGTAAATTCCAGCATAAAGCGATGCAAATAACGCTTGAATTCAACAGCACTATGCCAAGGTTGGAAAGCGAAAGTAGTTGACCACATATACCAGAATTCAGTCTCGAA
>JANNDZ010000560.1:0-1978 GCA_031378395.1 Pseudanabaena sp. OTE_75_metabat_487_sub | reverse complement strand
GATCGATGTCATTGATGCTGAGTCAGTTGTTATTGATGAAGTTAGTGACTCAGAAGTATAAACACAATGTTTGCTTACAGCGTTTTGCGCTGTAAGCAAACATTGTGTTATTCCAAAAGCAACAAATTAAATACGTCATCCACTGTTACCTGCCAATTTAAAATATCCAAAACAGGCAAAACATCCTTGCCGCTCATCTTTTCGGGAAAGCGATCGCCTTCATAAACCATAATAAAATCTTGCGCTGGCGAAATCAACCAACCAAGTTCCGAACCATTGGTAATCGCCGAACTGATTTTATTCATTACCCGCAGAGGCGACTGATCTGGCGAAAGAATCTCAATAATCCAATCAGGAGCAATAGGAGCCTCATTAGCAACTCGTTTATTTGCTAAAAAAGGGATATTCGCCCAACGCATTACCGCAATATCAGGAACAATCGATACATCACCAAAATTACAGCGCAACTCAGGAAATGCAAAAGCCAATTTTTGAGGCTTACAAATCAAATTAATCGCAGTTGCAATTTCTATCTGAAAGGTACTGTGCTGAAACTGTGGCATAGGTTTCTGATAAATTTGACCGTCAATATATTCACTAGCAGGCTTAGTTTCTGGCAAAGCCAAAAACTCTTCGATTGAGAAGTTATTTGTGCTTAACGATTTAGTTGGCTCCAAATTTTTACGTTGATCTGATGCGATCGCCATTATCTAAACCTCCATAAGAGATAGAAAGTTCATACCCAAAAACTATTTTAGATTAGATCTTTAGATCGTAGTTTGGTTAGCATACGGCATTTTGCCGTATAAGTTTATAATAGACGTAAATCGAAGCGCTCTAAAAATAAACCAATTAATTGAGGCAGGATAAGTAAACATGATTAATGTAACTCCCTCGAAAGCGATCGCAAGACTTGAAGCTCGGATCAGCCCAGAAACTAAATCTTTACTCCAAAAAGCTGCCGATCTGGAAGGTCGCACGTTAACTGATTTCGTTGTTGCAAGTGTGCAAGCAGAGGCTTATCGAGTTATAGAAAAACACCAAAAACTAAAGCTCAATCTTGAGGATAGCCAAGCTTTTGTTGATGCTTTGCTCAATCCGCCACCACCGAATGATGCTATCAAAAAAGCGGCTTTGAGACATAAGCAATTAATTTCAAATTAATGGTTATTAAAATTGAATTGTTTGATAGTGCTAAGCATTGCTGTACAGACTTTTGTTGTGGACAAGCCAGCCTAGATAATTACATTCGTAAGCAAGCATCTCAAGATGTTAAGGGAAAAGTATCAACTGTATTTGTATTAGTTGATGATATTGATTCTAAATTCAATATTTTAGGCTATTACACACTTTCTGCTTATACAGTTGAGATTGAAAATTTAGATCAATCCTTTGCCAAGAAACTACCACGATATCCACAATTACCTGCGACTCTATTAGGTCGTCTTGCGATTGACAATCAACAAAAGGGTAAAGGATTTGGAGAGATTATGTTATTTGATTCCCTTAAAAAAGCGATCGCTGTTTCTAAGCAAGTTGCATCTTTAGCTGTTATTGCTGAAGCTTTAGACGAGAATGCAGTGAATTTTTATATGAAATATGGCTTTCAAAAATTCAACCAAGATTCTATGAAACTATATTTATCTATGAAAGCTATTGAAGATATTTTATGATAATTAGGCAGACATTAGCCCAAAACTTGAAATAAGAATAAGGAGTGTAGGAAGAGGATAAGACATTACGCAATCGCTATGTTAGGCTAGATTCCCATGAAAACGGACACTCTATTTTACCAACTCTTCCAATCTTTCCATACTCTGCTATTTGAGCTAATTGATCGCCCTACGTCAGAAGCCGAAGGATACAAATTTAGCTCAGCCGAGATCAAAGAAAAAGCATTTCGGTTTGATGGGATCTTCATGCCCACAGCCAACGACAAACCAATATTTCTAGCAGAAGTTCAATTTCAGCCCAAAGA
>JANNDZ010000798.1:0-3077 GCA_031378395.1 Pseudanabaena sp. OTE_75_metabat_487_sub | reverse complement strand
GAATGCTGTTGCAGCGTTATCGAGATGTTTTTGATCGCCTTTATGCGGAAGATCGCAATCTCACAATTCAAAAAGGATTTTGGGGCTATCTACTCGGATTGCTGAGTACGGGCGCATTTTATGGGGCTTATGCATGGATTGTGATGGAGGCGATCGCTGGTAGAATTAGCCTAGGGGAAATGACAATGTATTTGGTTGTATTCCGTCAAGGTCAGTCTACTTTCGCATCAGCTCTAACTTCCATTGGTGGCATGTATGAAGACAATCTTTATCTTGCTAATCTTTACGAATTTTTAGAAAAGCCAGTTCCCCAATCTCACGGCATAGTTACTAAAGGAATCCTGTCTGAAGGAATTCGATTTGAGAATGTTTCTTTTTGCTATCCTGAAAGCCAAGAGCCAGTTTTAAAGGATATTTCACTGCATCTCAAGCATGGCGAGAAATTAGCGATCGTGGGCGAAAATGGCTCTGGTAAAACTACCCTCATCAAACTTCTGACGCGGCTATATTTGCCTAGTAGTGGCAAGATTTTATTAGATGGGGTTGATTTGAACGATTGGGATATTGAGACATTACGCAGAAGAATTGGTGTGATTTTTCAGAACTTTGTACAGTATCAATTTACCGTAGGCGAGAATGTTGGTGTTGGTGATGTAGAACGCATCAATGACGATCAAGAATGGGAAATTGCGACTGAAAAAGGCATGGCGAAACCTTTTATTAACAATATGCCACAAAAATTTGGGACGCAATTGGGCAAATGGTTTAAGGGCGGTCAAGAGTTGTCAGGCGGACAATGGCAAAAGATTGCGCTTTCGAGAGCATTTATGCGATCGCAAGCCGACATTCTTGTTCTCGATGAACCCACGGCGGCAATGGATGCTGAAGCAGAGATGAATATTTTCAATCATTTCCGTTCGCTTACTAAAGATCAGATGGTAGTTTTAATTTCTCATCGGTTTTCGACTGTACGCATGGCGGACAAAATCATCGTGATGGCGGATGGTCGCATTATCGAGCAAGGTAGTCACGAGCAGTTATTGGCAGCAGATGGACGCTATGCCCATCTTTTTTCTCTGCAAGCAGCAGGTTACAAATAATAAGTTTTATTACTAAATCAATCAAGTCAATCATTAAAGCAAATGAAATCAATCATTGCAATGATTGAGTAATAACAAGGCTTTATACCAAAATCAAAATCCAAATAATATCCAAGTAAGATATTGTTTGTTTCCTTTTTGAATATAAAAAAAGCTGTATGTAACGAGTGAGATTGACGCAAATCGCTTGATTTTACTCTCATTATTTTTTGAGAGTGTAGAAATGACTATAACAAATGAGAGAAATACTCATAATCCAGATTTCATCAAGTATGCGGCCAGTATTGATGGCTTGGGCCTAACAAATAGTAATGCGATCGCACTAAAAATTCATGAGGAAGCTGATAATGATCAAGCTGAGACAGAAAGCATATGCACTGTTATAGCTATATTTCCGTCAAGACACGAAGCTAACGATGCAGTACTAGAAATGCAGAAACAAGGTTTGAGTTCACCTCAGATTGTCATCATTTCTACCCAATATCAAGAACATCAAAACTCAATGCATTGGGAATATATTGCTTCAGATAATGGCTTGCCATCAGTGCTGACAGGGCTAGGAATTAATGTACATGACACCTTGCAATTTTTAGAAGCTATTAATGATGGCAAGTTTTTAGTGATAGGGCTAGTCAACGATCGCGATGCTAGTCAGGCTCAGTATATTCTCAAGAATATCGGACGTAAAGTGATTGCAGTTTACTAATTTATCATGATGGTTTTGAATTTAAACACCTACGCATAATTAAGTATAAAATCCCAAAATGCGAACTGCCCACTACGCTGACAGTTTACATTTTGGCTCTGGATTTTTAATTATGCCAATGTAGTTATATTTAGTAAATTTAAAACTCAAAATCAAGTTTATATCTAAATATAGAAAAAGAATTTGGATGAAAACAATGAATAAGCAAAATGAAGGATCGATAGTTTTTTCAGAATATATAAATACAATTTTAAACCAGAATATTTATACAAAAAATCAGGAAGAATCTCTAAATTATTTTGTAACTGAATCAATCGAGGTCAAGGAAGTAAATACTACATTTATGATTGATGAGGTGATATCTGATAGCATCTTGAGGTTGTCCAGAATTAAAGTTCCCAGAGGGATTCAGATTTTATTTGAAATGAATCATGATTCTATTGTGTATGCACGTCGAGATATGATCTGCTGCATGGTTAGGAATCTCATTATTAATATCGTAAAATTTGGTTCCAATGGGGAGAAGATACAAATTTCCTCTAATACTGTTCAGGATAAAGTCAGGATATCTATTTCTATCTCTGGCGGAAGTACTAATAAAAATGACTTTTACCAACTTTTTCAAGAGCATGAGAACACATCTACTCCCAACAAAATTGATGAGATAATTGCAAGAATTGAATTGTTGTTATGTCGCCAATTTGCCGAAGCGAATAACAGCGATCTATCAGTTATATATCGAGAAGAAGAACAAGATCTCTTGTTTACATTCTCCCTATTAAAAGGCAGTACGAATATACATAATTGTAGAGTTAAATCGAATATTCCAGCTAACACATCAATACATTGGCATAGCTGCTTTTAGATATTTTTATAAGAGAAAAATTCTTTTTTAACCTATTTGAAAGTCATGCAAAATTCTGATTTACATAAATCCAATAAAAAGCCCTATCACTACATTAACCAAACTAAACGGATTCAAATTATTCGATTACAGATAGGGTTAGATGAATGTATTGAGAGATCAGTTTTCCCAGAAGAGATTTTTTGTTTTGAGGCTCCATCTGATGCTTATTTAGAGATTAGTACCTATACGATCGCGACAGCCGTTTTAAGCGATCGCATTCCTTGCCAACAACTATAGGTTTTAAGTGCAGTCATACTTTCGGGAATTGGTATAAGTTGATAAACTGTAAGCATCCGCATAGCACGCGACTGCTTAAAAGTAAGATAACAATGCAAGATTTTAATTGGAAGAAGCTCCAGAATGG
>JANNDZ010000787.1:0-2957 GCA_031378395.1 Pseudanabaena sp. OTE_75_metabat_487_sub | reverse complement strand
TTATCGGCAGCAGTTTTAGTTTATTTACAAAGTATCCTCGGAGCATTAGTTGCCTCTCAATGGGCTTTACACCAGTGCTTTGCTACTCAGGACATGTGTATTGTTTTGAATGCACACTTGATTGGTGTAATCCCAGCTACCCTTGCTAGTATCGCGGTAGTGGTAACAGCATGGCTATCGAAAGAGATCTCCCCTGTATTAAGACTTGTGGCAACGATCGCAGGGTTGTTAGTAATTTTGCAGGTAGCAATCGGCTACGGCACTTATAAACTACACCTACAGGTCGAACCACTCACCATTGCTCACCAAGCCACAGGTTCAGCCTTACTCGGAACCCTCGTTTGTTTTGCTGTGTTAGCATTTAGAGCTACCAGACAAGACCAATCTTTAATCCAAGAACAGAATCAAGCGCAACCTGCGATTCGCTAACTGTAATAACTGCGAAATATTTTAGGAGTTAAGCGCAATGCCAGAAACAGCAATTCAAGAATTGAACATCTCAGAAGCAGCGATCGCGGAAAATATCTTTAAAACCAATCAATCTTCAAGCCGTAACTGGCGAGAGGTTATTCAAGACTATACAGAGCTAACTAAACCACGCATTATCGTTTTGTTGCTAATCACCACCGCTGGAGCGATGTGGATTGCTTCTGAAGGACAAGTGGATGCATTTTTGATGTTTATTACAGTTTTAGGAGGGGCGATCGCAGCGGCTTCGGCAAATGCAATTAATTGTCTATACGATCGCGATATCGATGCCAAAATGGAGCGCACTAGCTGGAGACCAATTCCATCAGGCAGAATTCAACCTCTCAATGCGCTGATTTTTGCGATCGTCTTAGCGATTATTTCCTTTACCTTGTTGACGGTATATGCAAATCTCCTTGCCGCTTGCCTAGCGATGTCAGGGATTGCTACCTATGTCGGCGTTTATACTATTTGGCTTAAGCGCTCCAGTACTCAAAATATTGTCATCGGTGGCGCAGCAGGTGCGATCCCGCCCTTAGTTGGTTGGGCGGCTGTGACTGGTGAACTGAGTTGGGCAGCGTGGGTTTTATTTGCGATTATTTTTGTGTGGACTCCACCGCATTTTTGGGCTTTGGCACTAATGATTCGTGATGAATATGCCAAGGTTGGTGTGCCGATGCTGCCTGTCGTCAAGGGCGCTGAGGTGACGGCTGATCAAATTTTGCTTTACACCTTGTTGTTGGTTCCTGTGTCGCTGTTGCTAGTTTATCCTTGCAATGTCATGGGTTTAGTCTACGCAGTTTCGGCTGTTGGTCTTGGTGGTGCATTTATTTATAAAGCAACCCAGTTGTTAAAAGAGCCAAGCGATCGCACAGTCGCACGGTCAGTTTTCAAATATTCGATTCTCTATTTAGGGTTGCTTTGTGTAGCGATGGGAATTGATAGCTTGCCAGTTGCACATATTTCTGGAGATCAGGCGATCGCTCTACTACAAACTACGATCGCAACTCTCAATCCATAAAAAAAGAGGCGTTTACTTCTTTTTTTATAAAAAATAAAGAATGTAATAAGGTAAGGTGGGCATTGCCCACCTTACTGATTTTTAGAATTAGTTTGGGAATATTCTGAAATGATGCGATTAAGCTCTTGAATTAGAAGAGGTTTAGTTACAAAATCATTCATTCCTGCATCAAAGCATATTTGACGATCTTCTTCTAAAGCATTAGCTGTTACAGCAATAATCCGAGGTTGCGGCTGGTTAGACTGACGAATAATTTTTGTTGCCGTGACTCCATCCATTTCTGGCATTTGCATATCCATAAGAATGAGATCATAAACTCGCTTTTTTACCATTTGTAATACTTCTAAGCCATTGTTAGCGATGTCAGCAATATATCCCAGCTTTTTGAGCATCATAGCTGCTACTTTTTGATTGACAAGATTATCTTCAGCGAGGAGGATTTGATATTGAGATTGATCGATCTTCACATTTAGTTGGGGATTACTTAAAGTTTGAGATGGTATCGTTTTAGTCTCGGGAGCTACTTTTAAGTTAGTCGTAAAATAAAAGAATGAGCCTTGAGTTTGAGCTGTCTCTGAAGTCCAACCCTCAGGAGATGTTCCGCCAATATTACCAAAGCTTTCTACCCAAATCTTTCCACCCATTAATCTGACTAAACTTTTGCAAATTGCTAGACCTAAACCTGTACCACCATATTTACGTGAAATGGAGGAGTCAGCTTGGATAAAAGGTTGAAATAGGCGATCAATGCGATCGCAGTTGATTCCAATTCCTGTGTCTTTAATTGAAAATATTAATTCTAATTGTCTGTTTTCTACCATTCCATTCTTAGCAACAGAAATATTAATACTGCCATTTTGAGTAAACTTAATTGCATTACCAATTAGATTTAAGAGGATTTGACGTAGTCGAGTGCTATCCCCTATAACGTTAACTGGAATATCAGGAGAAATTGCATACTGAACAACAATATCTTTGGTTAGCGCTTATTTACTCAATAGATTACAGACTGATAAAATTAAATCTTTTACAACAAAAGGATGCTCTTCAAATTGCAACATTCCTGAGTCTATTTTTGAGAAATCGAGAATATCGTTAATTATTACTAAAAGATCATCACCGCTATCTCGAATCGTTTGTACGATATCCTGCTGATCTTCAGTAAGATTAGTATTAGCAAGTAGCTCAGCCATTCCTAACACTCCATTCATCGGCGTGCGAATTTCATGACTCATGTTGGCGAGAAACTGGCTTTTCTCTTTTGTAGCAGCCTCTGCTACTTCCTTAGCTTTTTCTAAGGCTATTTCGGTTTGTTTAAGGTCGGTTATGGGACTTCCAGACAAAAAATCATTCCAATTTTAATGTTGGTACGTACAAAATATCGACAAACCATTTGCCAAGGTCTAATTGTTTACCATTAACCTCTAAACATGTCATTCTTTGAATCTGATTTTCTATTTCAGCCATC
>JANNDZ010000778.1:0-6461 GCA_031378395.1 Pseudanabaena sp. OTE_75_metabat_487_sub | reverse complement strand
TCTGATTAACAAATTAGGCGCTTGTTTGCATTGCTATTGTTGTAAATACTTTTTGAAAAAATCGAGAGTGTATCCAATTTCCAAAACTTGGTTGCTGCGCTTGCTGGAGCCATGACCTTCATCGGGGAAGATGACGAGTTGCGAGGGGATTTTTTTCTGTTCTAGAATTTTTTGAATTTGGATAGCTTCCCCAACAGGAACACGCGGATCGTTAGCACCTTGGATAATTAGTAAAGGAGCCTTGATGCGATCGCTATAGGTTACAGGTGATAACTCAATTAGAGCCTCCCGATCTTTGACAGGATCACCATATTCACTGATGCGGAGAATGCGGCGATAAGGTGCGGTGTTATTTAAAAAAGTAACCAGATTACTAATCCCCACAATGGATACACCTGCATCATAACTACCTGCAAATTTGGACATCCCGATCAAAGTAGAATAGCCGCCATAGCTCCCACCAACGATACCAATTTTGGGTGTGATTCCATTGATTTGCCAGTTCTTGCGAATATAGATCGATGCGTCTTCGATATCAGTGACGACCTTGAGGCGATCGCGTCCATTATCAGCATTGAGCCAAGTTTTGCCATAGCCTTCACTACCGCGAACATTTGGTTCTACAAATACAAATCCTGCATTCACAAATAATTGTGCGTAACGATTAAATCCTGGAGTACTTTGCGCTTCTGGCCCCCCATGAAAATGCACGATAACTGGACATGGCTTTTCGAGTGGATTTTGAGCAGTGTTTTCGCATTGAGGAGAGCTATACACAAACATCGGAATCGATGTGCCATCTCTGGTTGTGTAGTTGTCAAGCTTAGCTGCGGCAAACTTACTTGTATCGATTTCGGGAGTACTAGGCAATACCCATTGGGTGAGTTTTTGGGTTTGCCAATCGTAAACATAGCTCAGGCGAGGCGCTTTGGCGGTTTCGACACCGATGGTTGTAAAGCGTCCATTGCGCGTAGTCGTGCCTGTGTAGATATGATCAGCGTTGATAAAATCTGGCAACTTAATTTCCTCGAAGGTATCGGCTGCGATCGCCTTAAGTTTTGTGTAACCACCATCATTAATCGAGTAGAGAATCCGCTGGCGCTGATCGTCAATCTCAAAGCTAGAAACATCCGCTTTTAACTCTGGCGTGATCGGGGTAAATTTCTTGTCTTTGTAACGATAAAGGCGACGAAATTCGCTAAATTTCGGTGTCAATACGAGATAGTCATCAGCATTTACGCCATAGCTGATGTTATATTCTTGCTGCTCATTCTGACCAATCAGAGGAGTGGTTTGCCTAGTTTTGACATCGTATTCGGAATATTCTTGCGATTGGCTACCTGTGGCTTTGGCAAAAAGAAATTTTTCGCGATCGCCTGTTTGCGGATTCACATACACATCGGCAATCCACCAAATACCATCACCACCAGAAATTTGCACCTTCTTTTTGGTTTGCAAGTCGTAGCGATAGATAACAACCGAGTCAGGTTTGATGTCATTAGCGCTGAAATAAATCGTGCGCGAGTCATTGCCCACATATTGCAGCGAGGTGCGAACACCTGCTAAGCGCTGAATTAGTTCTAGTTCTCCGCCCTTAGTCGATTGTAAATATAGCCCTGGATTTTCTTCGCCTTGGCGATCGCGTGACAGTATTAAATATTTGCCATCTGGAGTCATCCCTGCAATGGTGGTGGCATCCTGACCGCCTGTGACTTGCACAGGAAATTTTTGCGCTCCATCCAGTCGCCATACTTGCACAGTTCCCGTAATTCCCCATGTAAAGAACATCCGCTTCCCGTCGGGTGTCACCATGCCCATCCCTGGCGATCGCACATCCAAGATTGATTCAATTGGACGGGTCACCGTTGGTGGTAATGCTGTCGGAGCATAGCGTTTGAGAATCGCAGGATCGAGGCTATCTTTACCTAAACCTGAATATTGAGCCGCCACAGGTGAAGTTGTGAGCGCAAGGCTAGCAAGAATAACTGGAAAAATTAGCGATCGCTTATTCATAAATTTAGATTAGTTAAATTGATTAGATGGACAATAATTTAGATGGGCGATCGCGTGTCTTGTTGATCGCGAAGGGTGTGGAAATCCTTGTCAGGATTCCATTGAATTGCACCATCTCGACCTGTATAGAACACTCTGATTTTTGCTTCATAAAGTTGATTGACCATCGCTTCCACAACACTAGTTGCGGAAGCGATCGCAATTTTAGGATTGATCGCTTGTAAAACCGCTGGTTCTATTTGCCCACCTGTCCACCAGAGTATATTCGCAGATAGTTTGGGAAGTAGATCTTTTTTGGTAGCGATCGCTTGTTGAGATTTTGGATCGGCATTAGGCAGTAATAGCCAAGTAAGCTCACCAGTTTTGATTTTGAGAACATCAGGAGATTGATTGAGTAGCTGAATATCTATTTGATTATTAATCGTCAAGGTTTCGCCAACCTTGAGAGAAGCTAGAGGAGTTTTTGCATTCGCGAGGGCTTGCTGGAGATTCTGATAAGGCTTGGGGGTGACTCCAAGACTGATATCGCGAAACTGAGCGATATCTACTGAGCTAGATATTAGAGTATTCCAACCTTCACTGACATCAGGCTGCGTATTTGTGGATAGCGCCCAATCAATGCGATTAACACCGAGCTTTTGTAAAAATGGTTGCAATGTAAAACTGGCAAATTGCTGATCGCCGCTATTGATTAGCACCGTTTGATTTTGATTTTTGATCAACATAATTGGGACATCATTAAAGGCTGGCAATGTCACTTGAAAGACATTTGCTTGGGCGATCGCATTGGGGACAAACAAAACTACACAAGCTAAAACAAAAGCAATCGTCCAACGCTGCATTTTGCCAAACCAAGGCACTATCCAAATTGCTATAAACAAGCCATAAGCAATTAACATTTGCCAGAGATTAATTGCGCCAACACTAGTACTAGCATTGGGCAAAGTATTAACCCATTGCGCAAGGTCAATTGTCCAATGCAGTAAGGGATAGAGTAGCCAAGCGATCGCTGCACCAATTGGTACAAAAATAATTCCTAAAAGCCCGCTAACAATGCCGCCATAGGTTGATATCGAAACTAATGGCGTAGTAAAAACATTAGCAAGCAAACTATAGGGGGAAAGCTTTCCAAATACCAGTAGTTGTAAAGGCAAAGTCCAGATGTAAGCCGCGATCGGTACAGATAGTAATTCGGCGATCGCAGGTGGTAGCCATTCTAAACGTTCAGAAATTGAGCGTGAGGTGGTGAGTAGCCCGAACGTAGCGAGAAAACTAAACTGAAATCCTAAATCCCAAATCCAGAGTGGTTGATAAAGCAATAACAAGACGGCGGTAACGATTAAACCAATAACTGGTCGGCTACGGCGTTGCACGACTAAACCGATCAAACTACCAAAGCCCATGACCACAGCTCGTAAAATTGATGGACTAGCACCCGTCAGCAGCAAATATCCTCCTAAACATAGGCTCCCGATCACAAATTGCAGCTTCAGTGATTTATTCCGACTCAAAGCGATCGCAGCACCTAATACCAATGTCACCTGAAACCCTGAAGCTGCCAGTACCGCCGCCAATCCCGCCTGAATAAAAGCATCCTTCAGATCGCTCGGCAAGTCTACCGCCCGACTACCTAAAACCAACGAGCTAAGCAATGAACCCTCTGGTACACCAGCCCCCATCACATGGGCGCGGACGATCCGACTCACAAACCACCATTCACCAAAGCTAGGCGCATCACCTTGTTCCATTAGCGATCGCCCACTCATTCCTGCAAATACACCCTGACGCGCTAAATAGGATTTGAAATCAAAGGCTCCAAAGTTATCGGCGCGATTTGGCAAATACAATCTTCCTGAAAGCTCAACTGCTTGCCCTGAGCGCAAACCTGTCACCTCGATCAATGGCACAGTTACATATAATTTGCCTGAAGCTGCTACAAATTTATTAGATTCATCGGGCTTGACTTCAGTATTGTTGGGATTGGTCGGATTCGTCGTAGGCGCTGGAGTAATATCTTTAATATTTAATTTTCCAGAGGTATTTATCTCTTTCACCTCTAGTAAAAACTTTGCTCGCTCGCTGCGCGTCAAGCTAGGTGCTTCAATTACCTGACCCCGCACGATCGCATTGGATAACGGTGCGTATTTAGAAATATCTTCAGCTTGTGGCTGAGGCGTGCGAATTTTGACATAAAAGCAAGCAAAAACAGCAATTAATGTTGCTAGTAGATAAACCCAACGTTTTGGACCTAAGCGCCAAACGGCAGGAACCGCTAACGACAAGCCAAAACCAGTGCCCAAAACCACATAAAAGCTTGTCCAGTCTGGTAAAAAACTGGCATAGGCTCCTGCCACAAAGAACAAAGATAAAACTAAAACAACTTGCGATTTCATTTGCTCAGATTAGATCATCGCCATAGATGTTCCGAATGGCGCGATCGCTAAATTCTGATGGTGGGCGATCGTTACTCCAAGCCCACCATACCGCTTGGCACTCACAGTGATAAAACTCTTGCCACTTACGTTGATGATTTTCAGTATAAACAGGCGATCGGCGGTTAATCCACACAGCTTTAGCTTTACTTGGGGGCTGCCCACATTTAGGACAACAAAACCCATTAGCATGTGTAGCCTTTTCGACCCATTCTGGAGGTATTGGATTAAAAGCATCCATAAAAATTAATTGCCTTAATTGCCAAATTTTAGACAGCCTTGAGTTAAGGAAACATTACCAAATAAACGTCTCAAAATACTCATCTTTAAAAAGCAAACAAACATTTTGATTTTTGACTGAAATGATTGGCATATTACAAAACGTAAACGTTCAGGCTAAGATGTAAAGGTTTGTTACAGATTTTTGATAGTCCTACCATCGTTAGTGAGCCGTGCCAGCTTTATCTCCTGAACCAAATTATCGCTGGAGTCGTGACAACTACTCTGAATTCGCCCGCAGCATCGACATTTGGCGAACAGTGCTGACATTTTCGTGGATGGTTTGGATCGATGGCAAAAAATGGAGCTATGTCGGCGGCAAGAATGAAGCTAAAGTCAAAAAGCGTACGCGCAAACGCGCTGTTTGGCTACGTGAGTCCATGCTTCAGCTAGGACCAACCTTTATCAAGGTCGGTCAATTACTCTCTACCCGCGCTGATATTTTACCTGCGGAGTCAGTAGAGGAGCTATCAAAATTACAAGATAAAGTTCCCGCCTTCACGGCAACCAAAGCCCAGCAAATCATTGAGTCAGATTTAGGTAAGCCGATCGCCGAAATGTTTGGTTACTTCGATCCGATCCCCCTTGCGGCGGCGAGTCTCGGACAGGTACATAAGGCTCAATTGCATACGGGCGAAGAAATCGTTATTAAAGTACAACGCCCTGGATTATTAAAATTATTTGCGATCGATTTAGGGATTCTCAAGCGAATCGCGCAATACTTTCAAAATCATCCTAAACATGGACGAGGACGCGATTGGGTTGGTATTTATGAAGAATGTAGCAAAATACTTTACGAGGAAGCGGATTATTTAAACGAAGGCAAGAACGCGGATACCTTTCGGCGTAACTTCCGTAGCGATCAGCGCATTATGGTTCCGCGTGTGTATTGGCGCTATGCCTCACGGCGGGTGCTGACTCTGGAGTATATGCCAGGGATTAAGGTTAGCAATTATGAGGCACTGGAAGCCGCTGGAATAGATCGCACAGCTATCGCTCGAATTGGTGCAGAAGCCTATCTTGAACAACTACTTAATCATGGATTTTTTCATGCTGATCCCCATCCAGGGAACTTAGCGGTCACGGGCAAAGGCGAATTAATTTTCTATGATTTTGGGATGATGGGGCAGATCCAATCGATTACCCGCGAAAAGCTGTTAAAGACTTTCTTCGGGATCGCCCAAAAAGACGCTGAAGCAGTGATTAACTCGTTAATCGAGCTAGGTGCTTTAGAAGTTACGGGTGATACGGGACCAATTAGGCGATCGGTGCAGTACATGCTTGACAACTTCATGGGTCAGCCGATGGAGAAACAGTCAGTAGCATCTATTAGTGATGATTTGTACGATATTGCTTATGACCAACCATTTCGATTTCCCGCCACATTTACCTTTGTACTAAGAGCAATTTCTACGCTTGAAGGTCTAGGTAAAGGACTCGATCCTAACTTTAACTTTATGGAAGTAGCCAAACCCTACGCAACAAATCTTATGGAAAATGGTAGTTCTAAAGAATCAGGAAATTTGTCTACAGCTTTCTTTGGTGAGTTAGGTAGACAAGCCGCACAGGTTAGTAATACAGCGATCGCCTTACCTCGTCGCATTGATGACACCCTCGCCAAACTTGATCGCGGCGATATTCGGGTCAGAGTCAAATCTCAAGAAACCGATCGCCTATTACGGCGCTTAAGTAATGTCGGTATCGGCGGAATTTATGCGCTGCTTGGCGCAACTTGTT
>JANNDZ010000776.1:0-2594 GCA_031378395.1 Pseudanabaena sp. OTE_75_metabat_487_sub | reverse complement strand
TATCTAAAACCATACCATTGATTGGTTTTTTCTCTATTTTAAAAACCAAAAACTATTTTTTGTGCCGCCCGGGTTGGGGCCGACACAATCTCTAGTTTTTTAAACTACTTAGTTATTCCATTAGAGCATAGTCATAAATTTGGATAATGAATATAATCGAATATGCGATCGAGGCTCTTTGCTTAGGTGTGTTTATGGTTGTCGCAACTATTGTAACAGCCATTTTCCAGCTTCCTAACTCTCCAATCCATCAAGCGATCGCAGATCCTCTGTTACGGCGTTTTTTAATTGCTGTAATAATTGGATTAACCGCAATGTCAATAGTTTATTCGCCTCTAGGAATGCGATCGGGCGCACATCTCAATCCTTCTGTAACTTTGACCTTTTGGCGACTTAAAAAAATTCGCACAATAGATGCTTGTTTTTACATCTTAGCTCAGGCTCTTGGGGCAATCTTAGGTATCTGGTTTGCGGGAATTCTACTTGGTATGGCGATCGCCAATCCAGCCGTAAACTATATTGCTACAGTTCCAAGTTCGGCAGGTGAGTTAATCGCTTTCTTGGTTGAATTTATCCTTTCATTAGGAATGATGACCTTAATTCTCAATGTGTCTAATCATCCAAAGCTTTCTCAATTAACGGGATTGTTTGCTGGGATGCTATTGGTCATTTACATTACGATCGCTGCGCCAATTTCTGGGATGAGTATGAATCCTGCAAGATCTCTGGGCTCAGCTATACCTGCACAAGCATGGTCTGGGTTCTGGATTTATTGTGTAGCGCCACCACTGGGAATGATCTTTGCTTCAGAAATCTATGTGCGAATGATAAACAAAAAGAAAAGCCGCGCCGAATTATGCTGTAAACTTTGTCCGAATAGTTCTACTCGATGTATTAGTCCAGTCTGCTGCCAAATGTGTAAACTGTAGCCGATATTGGACTTCAACTTTGGCAGATGAGCGCCAAATATCACTGAGATTTTATACAACCCAAAAGATAGTTGCGGCGCTTAGCGCCGCAACTATCTTTTGGGTTTAGATTGGCTATGACTATACGCCCTTGAAGCCTGACTCCATATCAGTAGCGATCGCAGAATGAGATTGTTTTCCATGCGTTCTTTTATTCTGAATCCATGCTCCCACGTCTCCAAGTATGCTGCCAATCAGAATGAAAACACCACCAATATACTGAGCAGAATTTGGCGCTTGATGCAAAATAAAATAGGAACATAAGATTCCAGCAACTGCACTAAAAGCGCTGGCTAAAGTAACATCAATGGAAGTAGATTTTTTTAAAGCATTTATCCAGCATAACTGCCCAATCCCAACAATTACAAGACTATAAATTAGAGTCCATTGCCATAAGAATGGTGAAAAAACATCGATAAAATGCTCAAAACCAAACAGCAAGATCACTATTGCGCCAAAGACGAAAGTGCCGATTAACGTCTTAAAAAGCCTAAAAAAGCCTAGGGGGATGTTGAACAATTGAACATCACTGATTATGTAGGCGATCGCCAAAGCAATTGCCCCAATGATAGTTAATATTTCTCCACTATTAAACCTTGAATAAGCTATTGGCTGAAGTAGAATAACCAAAACTACACCAATACAAGTGGCGATCGCTCCTGCAATATCCCAAAAACTGGTTTTAGCTTTGAGTATTAAAATGGATAAAGCTAAAACCATTGCTGGCTCAATTCTGCTAACTAAAATTACGTTATTGATCTGAGTTCTATCCAGAGCGGTAAAGATCAACGCTGGAGCCAATGCGCCACTTAAAATAGCAACAATAGTTAGAAAAACCCAACTTTTTAACTTAATCTTTTTAATCTCTTTGATATTCCACTCTCGATAATAAATGAATATTAAAACACCTAGTTCGCAGAGATTTCCAACAAATAGACTATTGCAAAAAGAGATGGGATTTCTGCCATCAATCAAATGCGTATCACCAAGATCGTGTAATTTGCTAGCGATCGCATTAGAAGCGCCAAATATCATGGTAGCGATCAAGAGTAACCACCTACCGATATGCCGATCTTGAGAGTTAGGAATTCCAGAAAATTCTTGAGCCATTACTTGAATATATTTTGTGATGGAGAAATAAAATTAAATGAGATCGCGTAGCTTTCTAGTTGAAGGCTGGTATAGGTGTAAGATTTTTCACCACTGGTTTAGGAATGTTATGCTGCATTTTGCTAAATAAAACTTTGTTCAGCTACATTACCCTACAAAAATCTTGTTATTACACTTATTAGGTTGCTTTATCTCACAAGTTGTGTGATATTGACCTTGGTTTTTAATTCAATGCTATTAAATTTATGACACAAGACAATATTTTATTTCTGTCTGCCACTGAAATAGCAAACAAAATCAGGAACAGGGAAGTTACTTCATATGAAGTTGTGTCAACTTATCTACAGCAAATAGAAGAACAAAACGGCATCTTTAATGGGTGTGACCAGAATTTGATGTACTAATTTAGAGAGAGAAGCCATAGCGATTGATTTTATCCCAGAATTGCTGCCATCGACTGTTGGTATAGCTCAAAGTTCTAAGACTCAAAACGATAGAAGCGCCCTTGTCTTTCCA
>JANNDZ010000774.1:0-3808 GCA_031378395.1 Pseudanabaena sp. OTE_75_metabat_487_sub | reverse complement strand
TGGAAAGACAAGGGCGCTTCTATCGTTTTGAGTCTTAGAACTTTGAGCTATACCAACAGTCGATGGCAGCAATTCTGGGATAAAATCAATCGCTATGGCTTCTCTCTCTAAATTAGTACATCAAATTCTGGTCACACCCTTGCAACCCCTTTCTGGAATGGTGCAAGATCTGAGCTAAAGAAGAGGATTGGGGATCGCCTGTAGGATTGGAAGTTTGGTAAATGGCTAATTACATTCCCAAAAAAGGAGATTTAATTATTCTCACTTTCGATGGATCTGCTGGCTGAAGTTTTAAGCATTTTAGATACTTATATTTATTGAGACACAAACTATTTTCAAACTTTATACTAGATAAATGGGAACTCAACTTTCAACAAATCATGTCTATGTTTGGCATGAAATAAAAATCCAAGAAGAACGCTATGACAAATTGATGTCTGTCTATAAAGAAGTAAAGTCAGAGTGGATAAATCTTGAAGGCGACTTTGAGATTGGCAGAAAACTCTCTTCCTGTTCTATGGAAATACAGGGCTTAAAGTACAGCATGGCGCTTAATATATCCGCATATGTAGAAGCTATAGCTAATTTTTATCTAGCAACTAATATGGAGGAAAGTCAATTTAATGCAATAGAAAGATGTACTTTGGAAGATAAATGGATGAATCTAATTCCTATGATTGAATCTAAGTTTCTGTTTCCCAAGGGAACAAATGTGGAAAAGGCTTTTAGAACATTAAAAAAGTCGAGAAATGCTATTACTCACATGAAGCCAAGTATTAAGGTTAATGGTATTGAGAAACACAAAGGGTTGAATCCAGACGGCATTAGTTCAAATCAAGAAGATGAACACATAATAAAACTGTGGATTCAACTTCCAAATGATTTACTAAACAGTATGGAAACCCAAATTGGTGAAGATAAGGTTAGGCTCCTAAAGCATTTTAGTGGCGCGAATTTGTTGGCGGGTATAGAAAGTTTAAGAGCAGTGCAATTCAACAATGCCCCAATTGGATAAGACTAAACTTTTGATCTGCCATTTGTAAGCTAGCACTTTACTTATTTTGAATCAAAGGCTTACTAAGCAAGCTTTTAACAAAATAAAGTAGTATGGATATATTATGGCGCGATCTCATTACATCGACCTAGATTTTACAAGCTTTTGAGTTGAGCGATCGCCTATGCTGATTAAATTTTAGGTGATTAGTTAGGCGATCGCAATGTAGAAATAATTGGGAGAATGTGATTATATGGAGCTTTGGATTTCTGTATGTTTGTAAAACAATTTCTTGTCTTCGCGTTTGTTTTGCCAATAACGATTAGTTGCTCCAAGTCAGGAGTCATCGAACAGAGAATAGGCGATCGCGTAAATGCATGTAAGCCGACAGAAGCTTGTATCATTAAAATCAAAGAATTGACAGACTTCCAATGGGATAAAATGTACGTGTTTACGAGTGGAGCTAGAAATGAGCATATAGACAAAGCTCTTGGGATAAAATACCCTGATCTTATTGAATTTACTAGGCTTATGGTTTTTACCAAAGACGGGAAAATTGTACATCGAGAAGAACAACCAACAGATATAGAGGGCGTTGTCAATGGTCAGGTTGATTTTCAAGGGTCATACATAGATTCTATGCGATATAGTTTGTATCTTTTTGATACCGCCTTGTTCAGAGCAGAAAGGATAGAGTTTAAGGAAGGGAGATATTATAAATTGACACAGATGAAATAATTCTTTATCGAAATGTTTAAAGTTGACTAACATTTGTGTGAAGTGATCGCTTTGCCTCGACTTGATATTTTGTCGGAATGGACACGCATAGCGCGATCGCAAATCATCAATGATTATTCGGATTGCATTAGACAAAAAATTATTTAGAAGTAATTTGACAAGAAAAAAATTGACTTTAGAGATAAGTGTTGTAAAGTGACTTTCGATCCACTAGCATGGATAGATATTATTTGAGCGTGACAAGCCAGAAATGATTTCACCTTTGGTGAAGTTACCTATAAGAGAACTATTTAGAGGTTATTGAAGGAGTTCCATCTAATGTCAATACACATAAGTTGTCAGTGTGGAGAATCTTACGACTTAAAAGATGAATATGCAGGAAGAACACTTAAATGTTCCAAATGTGGCGCAAGTCTTCAGGTTGGCAATGTGCAAGGTATTCGCGAAAACAAGTATTCTTCTGATTTGGCTTTTAACCGAGATAAGTTTCTTCTTCGTCAAAAGCTATTGACTATTTCTGAAAAGTATGATGTTTGCGACGAGCAAGCAAATCCTATCCTCTATGTCGAGCGCCCTGCCCATCTACTGAGAAACTTGGGGGCAGCCCTAGCAGGGATAATTGCTGGAATTGCTTTTGTCATATCTATTGCCATGATTTTTCGTGCTGTACCTGAACAGCTAAAGGGTTTTCTCATAGTGTTTGCAATATTTGGTTGGCTAGCAGTGACATTTGTCGTTAGCATCTTGCTTTATAAAAAGCGAAATGTCACTATTTATCGCGATAAAAGTAAGCAAGATCCAATTTTGAAAATTTTACAAGATAAGAAAGTGGAAATCCTGACAGCAACTTTTACCTTGAGAGATACTAACGGTGACTTAGCAAAGTTTCGCAAGAATTATTTATATGATATCTTTCGCAAACGCTGGAACTGTTATGCCCCCGATGGTTCTCTAATCTGCGTTGCCAAAGAAGACTCACTTATTTTGTCACTGCTTCGACGGTTTTTAGGTACATTTTTCGGGCTACTCCGAACTAACTTCATCATCGTTCAGGGCAATAGTGATAGGGTTATTGGTGAATTCAATCGTAATTTTACGATCCTAGATCGTTATGTGCTAGATATGAGCGCTGACCAGCAACACATTCTAGATCGAAGAATTGCGATCGCGATAGGAGTTATTCTCGATACTGGCGAACGGCGATAAAAAGTTGCAAATTAAACCTCATGATAAAGGAACCTAATCCCTCTCAAGATCCCCACTCTAATGAGGTCTCTTCTTCTGAAGAAGAACCTCTGTTGATTACCGATGAAATGCTAACCGATCGTCCCGAAAGGGGCAGAGCTGACTTTGAAAGTGGAATGTCTAGCTTCCCACCATTAACTCTAATATTAATCGCCTTAAATATTGCAGTATTTGTGTGGCAAATTAAGACTGGTTCACTGTTGAGCAAGGATGCAATTATTGCATCTGGAGCATTAGAAAGATCGCATCTATTCCGAGGTGAATTGTGGAGGCTATTCAGTCCAATGTTTCTACATGGAAGTTTAGACCATTTGATTGGCAACTGTTTTGCTCTGTATGTATTGGGAATTGCCTGCGAACATGCGCTTAGATTCAGACAGTTTGGTATTGTCTACTTTTTTAGCGGCTTTTGTGCTTCTTTACTTAGTGTTATAGTTCAGCCAGGACCATCTGTGGGTGCATCTGGAGCAATCTTTGGATTAATGGCATTCATCGTTGCCTTTTTGTATAAGTATCAAAAATCTTTTTTTATTAGAGATCGTCGAATTGGCCTTGTTATAGCAGCTTGGGGACTTTTGACAATTGTGTTTGGGTTTCTCTCCCCATATATTGATAATTTTGCTCACATTGGTGGAGCAATCGGTGGGGCGATTGCGATTCTATTTCAAAAACCTTTTCTGTTAAGTAAAGTACATCGTCCTTAAAAAAATTTGGTATATTTATTTTCGATTAAAAATCAGGAAAACAAAAAATGCTATCTAAGTGAATGATCGCGCGATTGTCATGCATCAATGAATCACTAAGAGATCTACTCCCTTCCCAGTCAATGAC
>JANNDZ010000717.1:0-11355 GCA_031378395.1 Pseudanabaena sp. OTE_75_metabat_487_sub | reverse complement strand
GATTAGTCGCGATTTATCCCACCGAGTTTTATTTATGCAATGGCTCAAAGGCGGTGCTGGCTATACTGAAGATGCCGCGATCGCAGCCCTAAAACGTGGCTATCCCCATGTGATCGATCATCAGCGCTGTGGACGGGATGCGATCGTTTGGCGCGGTCAACAGCAAGAAATGGACTGCATCGAAGCACAACGCGGTTGGGAAATTGCTCAGGCAGCGATCGCTTCGGGACTTTATAAGACAATCATTCTTGATGAACTAAATCCTACTGTTGATCTGGATTTATTACCCGTTGAACCAATCTGCCAAGCCTTGCTCAAAAAATCTCGCGATACCGAAATCATCATCACAGGCAGATGTTTTAATCAACCTGCTTATTTTGACCTTGCGTCTGTACATTCTGAAATGGTCTGCCACAAACACTATGCCGAAAAAGGCGTAGATCTCAAACGTGGTGTAGATTTTTAAATCAAAAAAGAGAGTGGCGGCGCTAAGCGCCTCCACTCTCTTTTTTTGTAATGACAGGGTTGACGAGGATCGAACTCATGACCTATCGCTTAGGAGGCGATCGCTCTATCCAACTGAGCTACAACCCCATATGAAAATATGATTTTAACTAGTTGTTATACAGCTAGTTTAGACATTATAACAATTGCTATTGAAAAAGCTGTAACCTTAGCAAATTATTCGCGGCTAGTGATCGATAGACCTTCAACGATCATCGCTGAGCCGAATAGCGAACCATGCCACTGCCGATCGCTGCCTACCGCCACGACATGATTGAGCGCAGTATAGACATTCCCAGAGATCATCGTGTCCTTTACCCGTCCAATAATTTTGCCATTTTTGACACGATATCCAAGATCGACATTAATCGAAAAATCTCCTGACACATCCGTATCATCGCCTAAGACTTGATCGACGATCAAGCCATTTTTTAAAGTTGCGGCTAGTTCCAAAATATCGCCTTGGATTGTTTGACTGGCAGCGATCGCTAAATTAAATAGCCCAGGACTTGGATAGTTGCCCAAATCTCCGCGAAAGCCGTTACCCGTAGCAGCAATTCCCAATTCCTTGCAAGTTCGCAGATCGCCGTAAAATCCTTGCAAAACTCCATGATCAATCCAAGTAGTTTCCTGCGTGGGTGTGCCTTCATCATCAAAGGGTGAACTATAAACCCCAAAATCTGGGTTTTGGGTAACGGTAAAAATATCCGAAATTACAGGTTGTCCAACTTTATCTAGCCAAGGTGTCGTTTTTTGCTGAACCTGTCTCCCACTTATGGCGATCGCTACTACACCCCATAACAAATCCGCTGCTTTACCAGTAAAAATCACAGGCGATTTCCCTGATGGGGCAGGTGCGTTTTTCTTCGCCCAATCGAGATATTGCAATACTTTTTGGGCGATCGCTTCAGGCGGTAAATTATCACGCTCCGATTGACCATACCAAACATTCAGAAAGTCATCTCCCCTTGTTAACTCAGCACTCAGAGAGCCGTCCACCGTAATATCGGTATAGCCACAGTCCAACCCTTTGCTATTGAGAATTCGTATCGTTTCTTGCCCACAATCCCACTCTGCGCCACATACTGACTCAGGATAATGATCAAGAACTTGTGAGATCGCCTGTTTACCCCAATCAATCATCTGCTCAACCGTAACTTCCTGCCCACAAAGTTTGGGATAGTCCGCAACGGTTGATTTGCGTAATAAAATCTCTTCAGGTTCATTCAAGGCACTCAAGGAAATCGCTTGCTGCACCAAGTCTTCTGGCTCCACTGCTCCGTATGCGATCGCTAAGCCTACCCTGCCATTTTTCCAAATCCGTAAACCCACACCCTCTGAGTCAATACTCTCTAGCTGCTTCAGCCGATTAGCCTCAAAAAATACTGGACGTGAAACTGAGTTTGATGCATAAACTTCTGCGGCTTCAGTCCCAGATTTGAGCGCAAGTTCTAATAATTGTTCGGGGTTAATTGTCATGGCGATCGCTAAGCTTATAAACGAAAGTGCAAAGCGCTTCCGTTTATAAGCTTAGCAGGACAGTTATTCGACACCTTCGTATCGCCATGCAAAAGGATCGATCGCTTCACCATTCACATACAGCCCCCAATGCAAGTGTGGACCTGTGACTGCGCCCGTCGCACCGACTGCGCCAATTACTTGACCAGCCTTCACAAAATCTCCTTCTTTTATATAGATTTTACTCAGATGCAAAAAGATACTTGCTACGCCCTGACCGTGATCCAAACCGATCGTATTGCCATGCAGCAGAAAACCTTGTGATACATTACCCACTAAGCGAATATAACCCGCAGCTGGCGCGACCACAGGTGAACCAGTGCCTCCAGCATAGTCAACACCCCGATGGTAATAGTCATTAGCAAACTCGCCATTGTAATAGCGCTGCACCCCAAAAACTGTCGTAATCTCACCATCATTTGGTCTTAAAAAAGCTCCGTTCCAGAACTTCTGAGGAGTAACTAACTTTTTAAAAGCCGAGACCTTATCCCATTCATAATCAGTTGGTTCCGATCCACTACCCGAGTCACTAAGCCAAATACTTTGTGTAGGAAATTCGCGATCGCCTAATTGCATCGGTAAAGTTTGCTGTAAACCCTCGGCTGTCACCACTACTTGTCTTAGTCCAGCCTTATCCAGTGGAGTCGTAGGAATAAATGCTCGCCAACGATTTGGGACCATCGCGAAGGCAGGAAATTGCCTATTATTCATCGATACAGTTGGTGGTGTTACCGCAGATTTATCAGTCGAGATCCAGACTGATACCGTATCACCAAGTTTGGGAGTATTGGGTCTGAGCATTGATTGCAATGCATCAGCACGGGATACACCAAAGACTATGGCTGCGATCGCCGACAGTAAACTCAGACCAATTAGTACTGGTAATTTGAGAGAGAATTTGAATGGATTTGCAACCATAACAGCAACTGGGGTAAAGAACTTCAAGAAGCGTTGTGCAAAGCACAACGCTTCTTATGTTTTAAGGAATCAGAGGAATCGTGGCGCTACGAGTAAACTGCTCATAGGCTGAATCTAAATTAAGCGGATATATCGCTTTAAACTTGTAGTCCTTGTAAGCATCAGGAACTTTGGCATACTTCTCAATAACTTGCTCTTTAGTTAGAATCTGAGATTTCCATTCTAAAGCCGTGCGTTCTAACCAATTAAAATAGGCTTGTTGCGCTTGTAAGCCCGTAATATCGGTAACGTCACCATGACCTGGAACAACCTTGGCTGTTGGATAGGTAGCAACCAAACGATAAAGACTGCCCTGCCATTGACGAATATCGCTATCACCAGTGTAAGGAATACGCTTGTTAAATACCATATCTCCTGTAAATAAAACCTTGGCATCAGGGATATAGGCAACCAAATCAGTCCCAGCCGAATGACCATCTACGCGCTCAATTCGCACTTGGCGATCGCCTAACCAAAGATCAGTTTGACTGTTAATAATCACTGTCGGCGGCGTAACACCACCAGTATTATTTTTACCGCTTTGAATGTATTCGCGAATTACGCCGCGCCCAAGTACAGGAATTTCACGCTTTACAAAAACTGAATTTCCACCTGTATGATCAAAGTGATAATGCGTATTCAAGACATACTTGATCGGCTTATCTGTCAATGATTTTATGGTAGAGATCATCAGTTCGCCTAGCTCAGATGTTTGGAACGGATCGATCACCAACACCCCATCACTACCGATCACAAAACCACCATTGCAAATCGCCACCGCAGGACTGGCGGGTGGAAAATCAGTGCTAGCAACTAGGGCATAAATTCCTTGAGCAATCTCTTGAAGTTGTAAGCCCGCATTTTGCAAGCTTACAGTTTTAATACTTGTCTCCGCAGATGGTTTTTGAGCCTGAATTTGTGGCTGATTTTGGGCATCAGCAGGGCTCCAACCATGTCCGAGCATTATCGACATTACTGTAGCGATCGCCGCTAACAAGAATGCCAAAAGGTATTTAATCTTTAGCTTTTTCAGCATCTTAATTCCTTAGCGCTAAATTTTGAAGCTGAACAGCTTCAAACATAGTGTAAACCAAATCAAAACCCAAAAAAGAAGATGGGGCGCAAAGCGCCCCATCTTCTGAAAACCCAAAAGTTGAATTTTAGAGTTTAACTTCGATGTCCACACCAGCAGCTAGATCCAGCTTCATCAGTGCATCGATAGTTTTTGCAGATGGTTGATAAATATCGATAATCCGACTATGAGTGCGGGTTTCAAAATGTTCGCGTGAGTCTTTATCTACGTGGGGAGATCTGAGAACGCAATAGATACGACGACGTGTTGGCAGGGGGATAGGGCCAACGGCAGCGGCGTTTGTACGATTAGCAGTTTCGACGATTTTTTCGCAGGATGAGTCTAGCAGGCGATGATCGAAAGCTTTGAGACGAATCCGAATCTTTTGTTGTTGAGGTGCCACAGTTCTTAGGGATTTATTCGGGTAAATTTTTCAGCGTTTCTTATATTAGCACCCTAGTACCCCAAAATCAAACAATTGGATCAATGCCTAGCAATTCTCGTTGTAAAAGTCATGTTTGACGCAAGCCTGCCAGCGGGCTTGCGTCAAACATGATTTAGAATTGCTGGCTGCCCATACATTTTTAGGATTGACGATTCCGATCCTGTTACAATTGCTAGATAGATACATTCACATAACTTTATCTAGAAATATGTCTTTGCTTCTTTCTGCTCCCATATTGGCTGCAACTGTCTATGCCGCGATCGCAGGTGCATATTTGCTAGTGATCCCCTTGATGGTGCTGTTTTATTTCAAAGCGCGTTGGTATAAAACAGGCTCTCTAGAAAGAGTATTTCTCTGTTTTCTAGCCTTTTTCTTCTTCCCAGGATTGTTATTACTCTCTCCATTCTTTAACTTTCGCCCCGAAGCACGGCAAATTTAAACCTAAAATTAAACTGAGCGCCTCGCGCTCAGTTTAATAAAAAATATTTTTGAGATTAAAACTATGCGCCGCATTGATGCCATAGCAATTATGGTTGCCTTTTTTGGGTTTGGTGGAGTCGCATTTTGGATATTTCGTGCCTCTGGCTTCGATGCAACTAATGCGGGTGTTTGGAGTCAAGTGGTTTTAGTAGGTGTCTTAATAGCTTGGATTTCTACCTATGTATTCCGCGCTGTGACAAAAACTATGACCTACAATCAGCAGCTAGATGATTATAAAAAAGCTGTGCTGACCAAGAAGTTGGAAGAAATGTCATCTGAAGAGCGTGAAAGTTTATTTGCAGAGGTAGATGCAGAAAAAAAACTAGCGCAAACCTCAGCTCAAAATGCAATCAAAGATGAATGAATCAGCGATCGCCTTACTATTCACTATTTCATCCTAAGCCACTTGCAAAGCGGATTGGTTCCTTTGGCTTTCCGAAGGATTTAGGCGATCGCTTTCAAATAGTGCAGAAATGGCTAAGTTTTGCTAGTGATGGCGAACCATCTAACCTGCTTGCCGAAGCCCAGTTCTTGCATGATATTTTTGTTGATGTCTTGGGCTATAAATCTCCCTTTGAGAGTAATGGTGGGGCATGGGAATTAGAATTGCATCCAAATCCTGCGCTCGGCTTTTTTACAGAAACTTCAGCAAATGTGATCGCCGAGATTCGAGTCAGTACTGCCGAGGAAGGAGCGATCGTTAAGCCAGAACCAGAGCATGAAAGCACTGAATGGCTAATTGTCTTAGATTATCGAGAAATCTGTCTTTATCATCGCCATGTATCGAGTTTGTTCTGTCAGAGATTTGCTTGGGAATCGTTAGCGGATTTAGAACAACTCAAAGCTTTTTATTTTTTATTGTCACGGCGGACTCTGCTTAGAGGGATAGCTAATAGTGAAGAGCGATCGCGCACTACCCATTTGTTAGAAGAGTCTCACCAACTAGAATCCGAGATTCTCAAAAACTTTTATAGTCACTATTGCAAAATCCGTAGTCAATTAATCAAAGATTTTCGCTATCGTCTGCAACTACTAGCGCATCCTGTTGAAAACGCTGAAAATTATCTCCAGATCAATGCCGAAGATGCGATCGCGATCGCTATTTATCAAGCCCAAAAACTTTTAAACCGTATTTTGTTTGTTGCTTATTGTGAGGATCGCGCCTTATTACCTGATAACTTAATTAAAGACGCTTATGAATTTGAGAATCCCTATATTGAGCAACCGATTTGGGAAAACTATAAAGCGATATTTAATTGGGTACAAAATGGCAATGCAAAATATCACATTCCCATTAATGCTTATTCATCTAGCCTATTTGCAAGTGATCGCATTTTAGATCAAGCTTTGTTTGTAGGCGATGAGTTATGTCGTCAGATCAAGGAAATAGCTCGGTTTGACTTCTATGAAGATATCACGCGTCATATCCTAACTTGTCTCTTTGACGAATCAATCAGAGAGTTATCGCAATATCGCAAAGATCTAAGCAACCTTAGTAAACGCCGTATTCCGAAATTACCTTGTAAAGCAATTTTGCAAAGTGAGTCAGTAATTCGTACATTGCAGCAGCATTTAGCTCTATCAAAAAATCATCAAGACACCTTGGCATATTGTCAAGAATATCAAGAGCGCTTGTTGAGAATCAAAATCTTACATCCTAAATGTGGTGCAGGGGTATTGCTTGCGACGGCTTTAGAGTTTTTAATTTCTGAACATGAGCGCATCCATTACCTAATAACTAAGTTCACTACCGATGATGAGGCGATCTCTCACAAAACACCAACAACTGTAATAACCCATATCCTGCAACATAATTTATTTGGTTGCGATGTTGCCGAAGAATCTATTGAAATAACCCGACTCGCACTTTGTTTGCGATCGCTCGAAATCAGCCCATCTTTGCCAGACTTTGAGCATAATATTCAACTAGGTGAATTAGTAACTTGTGATTTTGGGAAAGAGTTTAAAGCTGCAAGCGATCGCGGCGAAGTCGTAACCCTTAAATAGTACACGCCCCTACCGTTTTACAGTGCTTTGGCGACTCAAGTTATTAAAGTGACTGCGATCCGAAAACCTGTGCTGCGATCGCCTTGACTTGCTGCATTTCTAGAACGCTTAGCAGAGCGACAATAATGCGCAGGATCGCGCCAACATCCGCCGCGTATGACTCGACAACTGCGATCTCCTCCTTGAGTCCAAGCGCTGCCATCCTTAGGCAAAAGATCATAATCATCATGCCAATTATCCGCACACCATTCCCATACATTTCCATGCATATCATGCAATCCAAAGGCATTCGCGGGGTATTTCCCAACTTCGCTTGTTGAGTAAATACTATTACCTTGCGGTGCGTATTTGTAGGGATTAGCACTATTATAATTAGCCAAATTTGCCGCGATCGTTTCCCCAAAGCCAAAAGCCGTCAGAGTTCCTGCTCGACAGGCATATTCCCATTCCGATTCACTGGGCAAGCGATAGGGTTTACCAGTTCGCTCTGCTAGTTTCTGACAAAAGACCTGTGTATCATCCCAAGTCACAGTTTCCACAGGTCGATCGCCATTGCCAATAAAAATTGAGGGATTATTATCCATCAAGATTTTCCATTGTCTCTGTGTGATTGGGAAGCGCGACATAAAGAACGGTGGAATGTTCACGATATGGCGTGGACTTTCTTCCTCGCTATGTTCTAATTCATTCATTGGTGACCCAATCATAAATCTTCCTGCGGGGATAAATATCATCTCTAACCCAATCGATTTACCTTGGACATTACCAAGATTCTCGATATAGATTTTCCCTGTTTTTTGTCGCGTGCTAATTTGCAACTGGTTTTTGGTTAATTTGCCGATCGCGTTCCGATTAACTGTAACTATGGCAGTCTCAAAGGAAAATTGTGATAACTGCGGCGCGATCGCGTGATTTGGTTGAGATTTTGCTGGAGTAGGTGGCGTAGTGTTCGGGGTGATTTGTGTTTTAGCATTTGTTTTCAAGTAAGTTGGTCTTTGGAATCTTGATCTATTAGATTGTGAGGATGATGAAGTTAAATTTTTCAGATCATTCAATACTGCCTGAGCCGTCTGATAACGTTGACTTGGAGCTGAGACAATCATGCGATCTAGAATCTGACCAAGAACAGGACTAATGGATGTATGTTCTAAAAAATCACGCCATATCCAATTCCCATCCATATCCATTAACTCAAAAGGAGAGGCATTAGTGATCAGATGAATACAGGTCACACCCAAACTATAGAGATCGCTAGCAAAGATTGCTTTCCCTCGCACTTGTTCTGGAGCAACATACACTGCACTACCAATACGGGTTCCTGTGTCCATCATTGCGGCTGCCGTCACAAATTTTGCTGCGCCAAAATCGACTAACACATGATTACCAGTTGCCATTGAGCCAGCTAAATCTCCAGAGGTATTGGGCGATCGCCTACGGATAATATTCTCGGGTTTGATGTCTCGATGGATCACATTGCGATCGTGGATAAATTGTAGAACTGGTAGTAAGTCAGCCAACAGCATCCGAATTTTGACTTCACTAAAAGCTCCCTGTTCTTGGAGTTCCTTTAGCAGATCCTGTCCATCCACAAATTCTTGAATCAGATATTGACAACCATCATGTTCAAGATGGGCGAATAATGTTGGTATTTGCGGATGTTTGCCCAAGTCATCAAGGCGAATAGCTTCTTGCTGAAATAGTTCGGCTGCCTTCACCGCACTACTGAGATCAGCAGGAAAGAACTGTTTAATGACACAATATGGTTGAGAAGGAAGAGCTTCATCAACACCAATAAAAGCTCTACCAAAGCCACCTTGACCAAGAATTTTCAACACCCGATAGCGATCGCCAATCTTTAGCTTTGAGCCACATTGACTACAAAAACTAAGTCCGAGATCTGGATTTTGGAAATTGCAGTTAGGGTTGAGACATTGACTCATGGTTGCAACTATTGCTCTGGGATAGAATCCATTTTGGCAAAGCCAATCACTTGCATTTTTCCTTCTGTAAGTTCTAGTTTGAGAACTCGCGCTGTGATGCCTTTGCTTTCTAGTTGTCGCAAATCTAAGACTTTATTTAATCCTTCCGTAAAAGCTCTGGCAATGCGATCAGGCACTGGAGTTCCCGCCAATTCAATTTTAGGATTGATGATTTGTAGTTTAGTTCCTCCAATAGTCTTTATCTGCGCATTCACGGAAACATCTAGACTTGTGCCTTTGGGCTTAGCTACTGTTGGTTGCGATTTTAATGTAGCTGAGAGACGGATATGATCGCCTTCCAAAAACTTTACCTCTGGATTGATTAGATCGAGAATTTCGGGATTTTTATTAGTTCCAGTAATGTCAATGCTGAGATTTTTAAAGGAAGGTTGAACGTTTGGCGATCGCAAAGCTGCATTAATATCCTCAGAACGCAAAACGACACGCGCCGCAGCCTGTAACGGACGACGCAAGACAATTTTGCCAGATTGCAACAAGTTAGGATCAATGCTAATCGGATCAGTTTCCAGATCTACTTGATCAATTCGCAAAAATTCTAAAACGTAAACTCCACGACCAGCGACACGGATGCGATCGACGTTACCTAAAAGAATCTGATAGTTAGGAGCATTATCAACTCGTACTTCTAGGACATCAGCCCGAACAATTTGCCCACGCAAAAAGTCCGTCGCGACTTTATCAATTGCAATCCCTGGTGCGCCTGCTAAACCTAAAACCGTGGTGAGTAACCCAGCAAATAATTCCATAAAAAGCAGATGAGTGACTCTGTGATCATAAACCAAAAGCCAGAAATTAAAAGCGACGCATAGCTTAGCTTTCAATTTCTGGCTCTTTCCGATTCAGCAAACCAATAAATTAAAAAAAAGCTGGTGAAGCCAGCTTTTTTTTAATTTATTGGCTCTTGAGCGCAAAGCGCTGTAATAAAATAAGCAAGAAGCTTAGGAGTATGATTTCATGCAAATTCGGGTGGCAGTAGAGGCTGATTTATCCGCAATTATTCAAATTTACAATGCGGCTATTCCCAGTCGTCTTGCTACTGCCGATCTTGAACCAATCTCTGTTGAGAGCCGCCGCACGTGGTTTCGATCGCATGGAGATCGCTATCCAGTCTGGGTGATCACAATCGGTGATCGCAATATTCAAAGTGATCAAAATGAGAAGATCATTGGCTGGCTCAGCTTGCAAATGTTTTATGGTCGCCCTGCGTATCACAAAACCGCCGAAGTCAGTATTTACATAGATCCTTTATGTCAGGGCAACGGAATCGGCAAAGAATTGCTTAGCTATGCGATCGCCCAATGTCCTAAGTTGAATATTACTAAATTAGTCGGGTTTGTATTTGCACATAATGCCGCCAGTCGTCACCTATTTGAAAGATTTGGCTTTACGGAATGGGGCTTTTTGCCTAAAGTTGCCGAATTAGATGGCAAAGATCAAAGCTTAGTGATTTTTGGCAAAATTATTTAGCAGTGGAAAGAAATGTCCGACCGGCCCCTGTCCTTTACCGATCGCTAAAGCATATTTCAAAGCCTCGGTCACATAGTTCTTTGAGTCCAGCACGGCTTGAAAACGTGATTTCCCTAATGCCAGATTGGCAGCGATCGCGGCTGACAGAGTGCAACCAGTCCCATGAGTATGTATCGTATCAATCACTTCGGTCTGCAATACCTCAAGGCGATCGCCATCAAACCACACATCAACTGCTTTGAGATCGCCCGTCATTCCTCCGCCTTTCACCAGTACTGATCGCGCTCCTAGCTCATAAATTTTCTGAGCCGCAGCTTGCATATCTTCTAGAGTCTGAATTTCCATCTCAGCCAAAATCTGGGCTTCATAGCGATTTGGCGTTGCGATCGCGGCAAGGGGAATCAGCAGCTCGCCCATAGTTTTCACCGCATCATTATCGATTAACTGCGCCCCAGTCCGCGACACCATCACAGGATCAACCACCACATTCCCAAAACCAAAAGCAACTAGCTTTTTTGCCACGGTTTTAATAATCTCTTGATTGAGCAACATTCCCGTTTTGATCGCCCCGATTCGCATATCAATCATCACTGTTTCAAATTGTGCTGTCACAGACTCAGCTGACATCGCATCTACCCTTGTCACGCCCTGAGTATTTTGAGCAGTTACACAAGTAAGTACGCTCGTGCCATGCACCAGATGAAAAGCAAAAGTACGCAAGTCAGCTTGTATTCCCGCGCCACCCCCACTATCAGAACCCGCGATCGTCATCGCGATCGGTATTTGCGAACCATCAAAACTTGTCATAGTCGATATCAAGCAATAATTAATAGATATTACAGCGCTTTACGTTCAAACCCAAACCTAAAACTTTTTGAAAGCGTTGCAAAGCAACGCTTTCAAAA